>JAAETT010000545.1 GCA_024228115.1 bacterium | reverse complement strand
GTTGGCAATGCGATTCGTGCCATTGCTACAGCACAGTTCTGGCACTATCAATGTTCGCAATCAGACGAGCGTCGCCAATGTTGTATATTGGGTTGAAGGCAGTAGACATCCAAACACAAACAATGTTTTTCTTTCAGCTATCAAATAACTCGACCGTTCATCAGCACAGACTCGAAACAGACTGAACGATAAACGAAATCATTTTTAATTAAAAGACTAAATAAATTAATTTCTATTAATTTAATTATTTCGTTTATCGCGATAATGAAATCACATCAGTGCCACATTCCAGAAAACTTTGAAGATGGAAAATGTTATTGAGGGCGGGCCCTGAGGGGCCCGCATTTTCATTAAAAATTAGACCTGCACCATTTCCCTTTAACGGATTTGATGAACAATTTAAGTGCCACATTCCAGAAAACATTGAAGATGGAAAACGTTATTGAGGGCGGGCCCTGAGGCGCCCGCCTTTTTATTAAAAATTAGACCTGCACCATTTCCCTTCAATGGATTAGATAAGCAATTTAAGTGCCACACCTGCTATCGATCTTTCACTAGATCAAGTTATGAAGCAGGCAACTGTTCACAAGATCTACATTATAAAACCTTTTAAATCCTTTTAAATAACAAAAAAACGGCGAAAATCGTCATTTCGCCTTCAAATCCTTAGATTCGGCCAAATTCGGAATAGCGATCGGAAGAAGATGCAGCACAATTTCAGCTTGATATTTGTT
>JAAETT010000544.1 GCA_024228115.1 bacterium | reverse complement strand
TCTCACGCGCCAAGTCCAAGCCTGGCAAGACGATCGCAACCGAACGACGAAGGGCGTCGACTGGCAATTCACGACCCAACAAGCCCGCGTGAAACTGCGACGACTCTACCCCCAGCTTTTGGTGTGACAAGGGACTAGCCACGTCCGGAGTGCCTAATGAGTCGATCCGAAGCTCGAACCCGGGTCCGCCCGCCGAAGCAGGAGCGGAGCCGCCAGTCTCTTCAGAGAATCCTCGAAACCGCTCGGGAGTTCCTTTCCAAGCGGACTCCGCCCGATGTTTCCCTGCGAGAAATCGCGACCGCCGCGGGTGTTTCGGCGAGCAGCCTGTTCGCGCGCTTCCCGAGCAAGGACGCTCTGCTCGACCACCTCCATGTCGAGTTCTGCCAGGACCGCCTCGAAGAAGTGCAGCAGGTCGTCTCTGCTCTCGAGCGGAGCCGGAGCTCCCTGCACCAGATCACCTACGAGGGAATCTATACGCACCTCGATCGGTCGCGGACGTGGGGCGGTCTCGAGCGCGCCTTCGAGATCGCTGCATCCCAGCACGATCGCATCCGCCAGCGAGAGGAGAGTTTCCAGCGCCAGCGGCTGGTCCTCCTGACGGCCTTCGGCACCCGCCTGCTGGACCGCCCGGAGGGCGAGATCGAGTCGCTGCTCAAGATGGTTCTGGCCGGCGGGCGTGAGCTGTCCGGCGAGGCACCGGCCGGTGACGAGCTCGACGAGAGCGGCCGCCAGGCGCTGGCACAGGAGCTGACGGTGCTGGTGCTTCGGGCGCTGGGCGTGTCCGAGCAGGCGCAGACGCCGTCTGTCCCCGAGCCGGCCGCCGCCCAGTCCCGGGTCGGAGAGCACGGTTGCCAGGACACCCATGCCCGTATTCTCGCGGCTGGGCTCCGCGTCTTCGACGGCCGCCGCCTCGCCGACATCAGCGAGGAGGAGATCGCCGCCGTCGCGGGCATCCCGCCGGAAGAGCTTCGCGCCCACTTCGAGAACAAGGTGTTGCTACTCCATGCGCTTCTGGATGATTTCAGTCACGAAGTGGTCCAGACCATTGACGAGCTCGCGGAAAGCACGGAATGGGAGGAGCGCACCATGCGCGATCTCGTGCGGGACGTCGTCACGCGCTACATGCTGTACTGGGAGCGCGAGAGCGGTGTGATCAAGACGATCCGCAGCGCCGAGCTCAGCGACGAGGCTCTCTTCCAACGCCACTACCAGCTCAAGCGGGATATCGAGAAGCGCGTCCTCGCAGTGGTCAAGCTCATCGGGCCCGGTCTTGCCATCGAGCCCGGAGACGAGGGACGCTTCCGCCGAACGGTCCAGGTGCTCGCCGCGGCGACTCGCACGGCCGTCGAGCGCCCGTACGTGTACGACATCACGGAAGGGGGGATCGGGAAGGAGCAATGGCTCGACGAGTTCGTGGAACTCGCGCTCCGCGCCCTCGATCTCCCCGAGGCCAGGGGCAATTCTCCGGTCGTTTCGTCTACCTAACGAAATCCCACCTATGGGCCTCTGCTGCGGATTTCTCATCCAGAGTGTTCTTGCTCGCCAAACCGACCCCCACGACCACCAGCGGGCATGAGTTGCTCAACCTTTCCCCCGATCTCACCACCACTGCTCACCCCAGGACAGGGACTCGAGGACGGTGTTAGTATCTCCGGTCTTCGGGGAGCCCCTATGCTGGACATGCTGATCCCTGCCGCTGGAACCCTCAGCCCGACCGAACGGATGCGGGCGCGTCTAACGCTCGCCTCGCTGGTCGTCGCCAGCGCGGTGTTCGCGATCGAGGCCTCCGTGCAGGTGAGTCGAAGCCAGCTGGAGCTCGCGATCATCTCCGGGGTCACGGTGATGGGCTTGTCGATTCTGCTGGTGACACTTCGCCTGACCGGGGCGGTTCGCCTGGTGGCGCAAGGTGCAATCGCGGTGCTGGTCGTGCACGCGCTCGCCAAGATCCTGGGTGTTGGCGATCACGAGAAACCGTAGAAATCTGATCATCTAGCCGTGGTCGCGCGCGAGTGCTGGTTTCTCGTCAGAACGGCGAATCGGTGTCGGTCGGATCGGTGTCGAGTTCGCGATCGAGAGCCGCGAGGTAG
>JAAETT010000543.1 GCA_024228115.1 bacterium | reverse complement strand
CTACCTCGCGGCTCTCGATCGCGAACTCGACACCGATCCGACCGACACCGATTCGCCGTTCTGACGAGAAACCAGCACTCGCGCGCGACCACGGCTAGATGATCAGATTTCTACGGTTTCTCGTGATCGCCAACATCGTGGTCGACACGCCGCGCTCCCAGGTCGTGTCGGGGAAGATCGCCGCATCGGCCCTGAAGCTCTCCAGAGCAACGTTCGAAATTGAGACCGACGAGGCCACGGTCGCGCTTACCAGCCTGGATGGGCTGCCCCTCGAGCGCTCGGTGCGGATCCTCCTGAGTGCCCTGGGAAGGGCTTGTCCGGAGCCCGGCAAGCCGCCGGTTTATCGCACGGAGCCCATCCTCGGGACGATCCAGCTGCGCCGGGAGGGCCCGCCGCTGGTGCTTCGGTCGCTCCTGGTTTCGGAGGCTTCCCCGACCCCGCTCGGGAAGGAGAGCACGGACGAGGGGAGCCTGCGGGTTCCGCTCCGAGCTGGAAGCCACTGGTACCTGCTCAGTCCCCCAGACAATATCCCCGCGGGGAGGAAATAGACGTGACGGCTGTGGGGATCGTCACATAGGGTCGCCGTGGGCGGGCCGAGTCTAAGGGTGCTGCGAAGAGACGCGAAGAATTGCGTTGAAGTGGCACGTGGGTTCGTAGGGTCGGCGAGACTGCTGGCCGGGAAATGCAACGATCTTGCCACCGGATTCCGATCGGACTTCCGGCGTTGGCCGTGATGATCTCGAGTGCTGCTTCGGCGGTCACAGCTCAAATCGCGCCCAGCCGGACCACCGGTGTCGCACCGCTCGCCGTCTACTTCGACGCGGTCGCATCTTCGGCGCCCGGTGCGGATCCGATCCATGATCTTCACTATGAACGGGGGCTCGGCGGTCGACGCGGGTGGTTCGATTTCCTGGCTCGGAAGCGATTTCGCCGGTGGCACACGGCCGACCGACGGCGATGGCAACGGCTCAGCGCAATGGGATCCAGGCGCCTTTGAGCTTGGTGGCGGTGGCGGCACGATTCCTCCGCCGCCTCCTGCGGCTCCCGCAGCGCCGGTGTTGCTGCCCTGACGCTCCGGGGAGGAACCTCCCCGCCTCAGGGCAGTTTAGGGACGAGGATCGTCTCGCGGATCCACTCCGCGCGGCGCCGATGCATCGAGTCTACCGTGTTTTCGAGCGCCCATTCTCGGAGATCGGGAAGCAAGCTCTCGAACAAGCCGCGCTCTTCATCGAAACGACGGATGGCAGCCGCCAGGCCCTCCGCATCTCCCACCGGATAGAGCAGCCGTTCGTCCAGGCCCAGAGCCCGGTACGGCGGCGAATCGGGGCAGAGCGGGAGCACACCGGCCGCCAGGGCATCGAAGACGACGCGGGGTTGCTCGACGTTCAGGTTCGTCACGAGAAGCAGGTGATGGCGGCTCAGTTCCTCCAGGAAGGCGTCCGGATAGGCCCGGGTGCCGCCGAAGCTCAGCCTGTCCGAGAGGCCTGCATCGCGAGCTTGATTCTCGAGGTCGTCCTTCGCAGGTCCCTCTCCGAGGATGGTCAGGTAAGGCTGAACCCCCGAGTCCTCGGGTCGATCGGCAAGGATCTTCAACGCATCGATGGCGAGGTGGATGCCCTTCATGGGCTCGAGGCGGGCGGCGGCGACGAGTTCGAGCCGCCCGGCGCCAGCGACTTCTTCTGCGCGCGCGGTCAGTGCCTCGGTCGTGAGAACGTCGCCCGCCTGGATCCAGCTGGCCGTTCCCACATGGACGTTCGCGTGATGCGGTGCCCGCCCGACGAGGCCGTGCCCGGTGAGCAGCAGGCCCGCGGCGTCCGAGACGAGACGCTCGTCCGTCGCGCGAATGCTCCGTGCATCCAGCCACGCACGCACACGGCGGAGCATTCCCTGGCCCCGCGCGTTGAGGATTCCAGTCCGCGCCCGGTCGCTGCTCAGACTCACGACGAAGGGCCGTTTCGAGGCCCTGGCTGCCGCGGCGAAACGGGTTGCAAGGGAGGCCCTGCGAGCAGGTTCGCCCCCCGCAACCTGCACCAGATCATGGGCGCTGGCCAGTTCTGCCGCGTGGTCGGGTCCGCGGCAAGTCGCCTCATCGATCCACGCAATGCCTTCGGGCCACGCCACGTCGGAACCGGCTTCTGCCATTCGCCGGGGGGCAACGACCGTCACGGCATCGGCCGCGGCCATCTGCGCCTCGAGATCGCGGGCCCACAAGTCGAGTACGCGCAGGCCCGATGCTGCGGAGTGGACGGGGATCGTGGTCACGAGGAGCAGGCGCGTCATCTACCCAACCATCGGCATACGAGGGAGGGTAGGGTAGAAAGCCGCGACTGGGGATTCGGCAGGGCTTGGATCGTGCAATGATGAGTTCCATCAGACGCGCTCGAGGGTGATCGTGGACAGCCAGGGAACGAAAACGGCCGAGGCCTCCCAATTGGACGATGAGACCGCGGAAGCCTCGAAGGGTGAGGTGCCGATCCTGGTGCATCCCGGCTTCCACAAGACGGCCACGACGTGGTTGCAGCGCACGATCTTCAGCCGCGCCGAGGCTGGCTACTGCATGCCGAGCACATCCGAAGCGACCCGGATGTCGCATCCTTGCGAATCCCTACAGGTTCGATCCCTCCGAGACCCGGCAGGAATGCGCTCCACAACTCGAACAGGCGCGGGCCGAGGGTCTCGTGGCGGTGATCTCCGGCGAGGATTTCTCGGGCTATCCGTGGGGGAGCCGGTTCGAAGGCAAGGGAGCGACTGAACGGGTGCTTGCTTCCTTCCCGGAGGCACGCGTCCTGATCACGATTCGCGAGCAGCAGAAGACGCTTCTCTCACTCTACCGGCACTACGCAAGGTCTCTGGACGGATCGAATGAGCCGCTCGAGAAGTACATCGGCATCGGAAACGTGGCGCCTGGTTTCTCCCCGACGTTCCGTCTCGACCAGCTGGAATACGATCTCTTCATCCGCTTCTGCCAGGAACGCGTCGGTTCCGAGCGGGTGCTCGTCCTGCCGATGGAGATGCTGGCGTCCGATCCGGCGGAATATTAGCGCCGCTTGACGGAGTTCAGCGGTGCTACGCCCGCGCTCTCGTCGGACGGGTTCACGAAGCTCTCCAAGGAGAAGGAACGGGAAGGTTTCAACGCCTTCACAGGAGAGATCGCCCGTTTTCTCAAACCGTACTTCCGCATGAACACGCTCGGACCCGACCACCCACTTCCGACGAGGCTGAAGGAGAAGCTACTGCGCCGCATCGATCCGCTGATTCCCGCCGCCCTGGCCCGCCGAGTGGCGAAGAAGCAGACCGAGGTGATCGGGCGCCACGTTGGCGACTACTATCGCGCCAGCAATCGGAGAACGACGGAGCTGACCGGGCTCGATCTCGCCGGCTGGGGCTACGACTGCTGAGATGGGGGTGAAGAGCCCGGCGGTTCTGCCATACGCAGCGACAGGCGAAAGCGAGGCCCCCTGCTACCCTTCGGCGCCGATGGCAAGTGATTCGAAGGGGAGTTCTCGGCTCGGATCTCCGACGGCTAGTTTGGCCGTGCTTGCAGTGGCCGCCCTCGTTCGATTCGCATGGGCTGCCTGGATACCGATTCGCCCGGTCTCCGATTCCGTCATGTATCTGAACTACGCCGCGCGCCTGGCTGTCGGCGACGGCTACACGAGCGATTCCGGCAATCCCATCGCCTTCTGGCCCGTCGGCCCGAGCTTCTTCTACAGCCTGTTCCTGCGAGCATTCGAGAACCCGATGCCGTGGATCGCCGCCTTCCAGGCGGCGATCGGTGCGGCCACCGTGCTGGGCGTCATGTCGTTGGCGCGTCGCTGGTTTTCTCCCGCGGTTGCCATTGCCGCCGGTGGGTTCCTTGCCCTGTGGCCCAGCCAGATCCAGTTCGTCACGGTGTTCGCGAGCGAGCTCCTCTTCGTCGCCGTCATGGTCGCCGCCTGGTACGCGTGGGATCGAGACGCGTCAGCGCGGCATCCGGGTTGGGCACTCGGGGCGGGGTTGTTGCTCGGGGTCTCCTGCTACCTGCGGCCGGTCTCTCTCCTGTTGCTCGTTCCCTGGAGCGTGGCCCGAGTTGTCCAGACGGGTACCTGGCGTCGCACCCTCGTGGGTGCGGCCATCGCGGCACTGGTCATGGCAGCGACCGTGGCGCCGTGGACGCTCCGCAACTACCGGGCATTCGGAAGTGCGGTGATCATGTCGACCAATGGCGGAACCAACCTCTGGATGGGCAACCACCCCGGGACGGACGGCCGCTACCACCCCATTCCCCGGGATGGGATCCATCTCAAACCACAGCATCTGCGGGATGAAGAGTTGGGGCGGCGTGCCAGGGAGTTCATTTCGGCCGATCCGCTGGGCTTCGTATTCCGATCGATTCGAAAAGCGGTGTTGCTCCACGACCGTGAAACCATCGGGGTGCGCTGGAACGGCGAGGGAATCGCCGATCGGACGGGTCCCGAGAGCCTCGATATCTTTCGGGCCCTCTCCACCGGGTATTGGTGGGGGGTGCTGGCGCTCGCTCTCGGCGGGTTGGTGATTCTCGCTCGTCGGAACGGCTTCTGGCGGATGGCGTTCCACCCGGCGGTGCTGACGTGGGCCTACTTTGCGGCCGTTCACGGCGTCATCGTGATCCAGGATCGCTACCACTTCCCGGTCATCCCATCGGTGGCCATGCTCGCGGCGGTTGCCCTCACGACCTGGTTGCCCAGACAAGGCTCCGACTCCCAGCCCTAGACCGCCCCATCGTGGTAGCCTCCTGGTTCACCAAGAGGAGGGAGTTTCGATGAAAGCCGAAGGCGGATGCTATTGCGGCGGGCTGCGCTACCAGATCGATGCCGATCCGATGTTCAAGGGCCAGTGCCATTGCCGCGAGTGCCAGTACATCTCGGGCGGCGGGCCAAACTTCATCATGCTTCTGCCCGAAACCGGCTTCAGCTACAGCCAGGGCACGCCCAAGGGCTTCAGCCGCAGTGATCTCGAGACTCCGGTTACGCGCGAATTCTGCGCGGATTGCGGAACGCATATCCTTGCGAAGTCGCCTGCCATGGCGGGTGTCGTGATCGTCAAGGTGGGCACGCTGGATGATCCGAGCGTCTTCAGCCCGGACATGGCCATTCACATGCTCGACAAGCAGCCATTCCATGTCCTGCCCGAGGGCTTGCCTGCACTCGAACGCGGGCCCGGCTCTGCGCCAGCGAGTTAGTCAGCCTGGAGATCTACCAGCAGCTACTCGGCCCGCTGATCCTGCTGCCGTTGATGTTCGTGGTCGGCCTGCAGCTCGTCCCGGATGATTTTCGCCGGGTGATGTCGGTTCCGCGCGCCGTCGTCGGCGGAACCCTCGGGCAGCTGATCCTGCTGCCGCTGATGACGTGGGCCCTCGTCACATCGACCGGTCTCACGCCCGCATTCGCCGCGGGAGCGATGATCCTCGCGGCGACGCCGGGTGCCGGGATGTCGAATGTGATGGCCGCCGTCGCGGGCGCGAACGTCGCACTCTCGGTGACACTGACCGCCATTTCCTCGCTGCTCGCGGTTCTCAGTCTTCCGCTCTTCACGGCTCTCAGCATCGAGATCTTCCTCGGGGACACCGGAGAGGTGGAAGTGCCGGTGCGGATGCTCGCCACCCAGTTGGGTCTCTTCCTGGCGCTTCCGATCGGCCTCGGAATGCTCGTGCGCCACCATCGCCCGGAGGCATCCAAACGCTATGTCTCCCTGGCGAACCGTGCCGCAGTCGTTGCCGTGCTTGTCCTCACCGTGCTAGGCGCGGTTTCCCAGCAGAGCATGTTGCCCTCCGGAGAGGAGTTCCTCCGGGCGATGCTGGTGGCGAGTGCGTGGACACTCACTGCGATGGTGTTCGGTTGGGGGTTGGGTTGGCTCCTCTCCCTGGACCCCCACGACCGTTTCACGTTCGCGATCGAGTTCTCGGCGCGAAATCTGGCTCTCACGATCATCGTGGCGGTCGGATCGCTGGGTCGCCTCGACCTCGGAATCTTCACCGCAGCCTATTCGATGACCGGCTTTCCCCTGGTCATCCTGCTTTCGGTGCTCCGGGGCCGCAGATAGGCGGCTCTGGACTTCCAGCCCATGGGAGGAGTAGGATCCCCGGATCCGAAGGGAGTTCCCCCCATTGCCCGCCCGTCTTCTGCTGTTGATCCCGCTTGTCCTGCTGCTGATGGCACCCAATTCCTGTGCCCTACACCCGGATGGCTATGTCACGAAGAGTGACCGAAACCAGCGTCAGATGGAGTGGCTGGAGTACGCCACCGAGGTGCCGCTGAGCCCGGGCTCGGTCACGAACGTGATGGCTCATATCGAGCGTGAGCGCCGAGACCCCGGCTTCACGGTTCCCGAAGGTTCGGTGCCTGTCGACGCCTGGGATGGCGTATTCGACAAGATGTGGCGCCTCCGGGATACGAGTGATTTCGATGCCTTGCGCATGGTGAGTGCACTCTACCGTGCCGCCGATCACAAGGTGGCCAACGAACTGCTCTGGCACAAAGTTGCCGACGCGTTGACCACCTTCAAATACTGGTACTCGGATCCGACGCCCGTACGCATCGTCGACGGAGCGCAGGTCGTGGACGATATGTGGTACTGGACCGAGAACCACATCCTGATCTTCCATACGGTCGAGCTCCTCGCGGGAAAATGGATGCCGAATCGTGTCTTCTCCGTCACCGGGATGACGGGTCAGCAGCACGCGGACAGGGCGCGTCCTCGCATCCTTCGTTGGCTCGATGAGCGAGCAGAATTCGGTTTCACCGAATGGACCTCGGACGTCTACTACAACCTGGATATGCGTCCGCTACTGGCTCTCATCGAGTTCTCGGACGATCCGGAGATCGAGCGCCGGGCAACGATGGTGTTGGATCTGGTCTTCCTGGATGTCGCCCTGGGCGTTCATCGCGGGAACTTCGGGACGACCCACGGCCGTTCCTATGTGAAGGACAAGGTCGCTGCCGAGCTCCAGGACGTGTTCGACGCGACGAAGATGTATTTCGATGACACGGACCTACCGTATCGGAGTCGGGGATCTTCGAGCGGAGTTGCGTTCGCGAGCGCCAGGAAATACCGCATGCCCGAGGTGATCCGGCGCATCGCACGGTCCGATGAGTCGACCTGGAACCTCGCGAGGATGAACCTTCCGCTGGACGAGGTTCCGCCTGCGGATCCGGCGAATACCCCGCCGCCGGTGGCGCCGTTTGGGCTCGACTACAGGGATGAGACGAATCTCCCGTTCTGGTGGTCAATGGGAAGCCAGGCGGTGTGGATGATGCTTCCGCTCACGCTCGAAGTGGGAGAGCGCGAAAATCTCTGGGCATCCCAGTTTGCGCCTTTCAAGGCGTTGCGCGATCTCGTCTGGACTCCCGGGGACTTCCCATTCACCGTCCTCAAGGCCCAGAACCTCGCAGGCACCCTCTGGAAGATGATCAATGAATCGCTTCTCGCGGAGGTGAATACGGCCACGTGGCGCACGCGGCACTACATGCTGTCCACCGCCCAGGACTATCGGAAGGGGTTGCGCGGAAGCCAGACCCACACCTGGCAGGCAACCCTCTCGGAGCACGCGCTGGTGTTCACTCAACATCCCTCCTATCTGCCCGTGGCACCGGGTGGCAGCGTGCCTCCGGATTGGAACTGGCAACAGAAGGATGAGCCGGGCCCGGGCTACTGGACGGGAGAGTCGTCCCAGCCTCGCTCGGTGCAGTATCACAATGTGGGTATTTCGATCTACTCTCCCCAATACGGCCGGATCCCGTCCTTCGGCTTCGATTTTCGCGACGAGACCCATGCCTACTTCCCCCACGCGCATATGGACGAGGTGGTGCAGCAGGGCTCCTGGACGTTCGGCCGCAAGGACGATGCCTACGTGGCGCTCTACTCCTGGCGGCCCACGATGTGGCGTGGGGGGCAGCCGGAAGTCTTCCAGAACGCTGGACTGGATTTCGATCTGGTTGCGCCTGGCGGAGCGAACAATGTCTGGATCGTCGAATGCGGCAGCATCGACGAGTGGCCTGGTGGCTTTGCTGCCTTCCAGGCTGCGATCCTCGCGGCGGGGGTGACCGTGACGCCCACGGCCACGGCCTTCGATGTGTCATACGACTCGCCGAGCAAGGGTACGTTCACGGTTGGCTGGGACGGTCCTCTTCAGGTCGATGGGAACGACGTCCCGATCAGCGACTATGCGCGCTTCGACAATCCCTACGTGTACACCGAGTTCGGCGATACGGTGTATGAGATCCGCAAAGGGGAGTACAGTCTCCTGCTCGAATTCGATCGCGGCGAGCGTACCGCGACCGCACCGCGTCTGATATGGAGGCTCCCCTAGGCCTGGAGCCGATATCGCGCGGTACCTGGCTGGGGAGGCCGAATGTCTGAGAACGCCGGGCGACCGAACGCGCTGCTCGTCATGTCACCCGTTCTGACCGCCGGCCTCTTGACGGAGGCGCACCTCTCGCGGCTGGCCAGGACCTGCAACCTGACAGCGCCGGAACCCCTGGCGACGCTCGACGACGAGCAGGCCGAACGTCTATTGGCCGACGCCGAAATCCTGCTCACGGCCTGGGGTTGCCCGGTGTTGGATGAGGAGACGTTGGCACGGGCGCCGCGGCTCCAGGCGATCATGCACGCAGCGGGGACCGTCAAGAACCATGTGACGGAAGCGGTCTTCGATCGCGGTATCCGGGTCTGCTCCGCAGCGGCGGCAAACGCGCTTCCGGTCGCGGAGTTTGCCCTTGGATCGATCCTGTTGGCGAACAAAAGGGCGTTCGAGCTGCAGAGGAAATATCAGGAGGTCCGCGGCTTCCGCTTCTGGTCTCGAGAGGCACCCGGGTTGGGCAACTTCGGCAAGCGGGTTGGCCTGGTCGGGCTGTCTCGGATCGGGCGCAGGCTGGCGCAATTGCTTCAGCCATTCGATCTGGAGGTCGTCGCCTGGGATCCTACGCTGGATGCGGCGACGATTGCCGACCAGGGTGCGACGGCCACCGAGTTGGATGACCTCCTCGAGAGCTGCGACGTGGCCAGCCTGCACGCTCCCCTTCTTCCTGAGACCCACGGCCTGATCGATGCGAGGCGGCTCGCGCTGATGCCCGACGGTGCCACGCTCGTGAACACCGCCCGTGGTGGCCTCGTGGATAGCAAGGCCCTGGAGCGCGAACTGGTGAGCGGTAGGCTCCGGGCCGTGATCGATACGACCGATCCGGAGGTATTGCCTCCGGATTCGCCGCTCTATGACCTCCCCAACGTATTTCTCACGCCGCATATCGCTGGGGCCCAGGGCGCCGAGACCCGCCGCATGGCCGATCTCGCACTGGACGAAATCGAGCGCTTCGTTCGTGGCGAGCCGTTGGTCCACGAAGTGAGGCGCGAAGATTGGAGTGGCATCGCATGACATCGCCGCAGGTCCTGGGTTTCTGCTCGGTCTCCGCTCTCGACCGTCCGCTCGTCGATGCTGCCCGGATGGCGTTGGATGCGGGCTGTGACGGACTCGAGGTAACCGCCCGGCCACCGCATCTGGATCCGATGGGAAGCCTCGAAGCCATCGCCGACCAGGGCCGGGCCGTGCGCGATACCGGTTTGGAGATCTTCACCTACGGCTCGTACTTCGGGCGGGATCGGCCGCTCTCGGAAGCGGACGCACTTCGTGCAGCGGAGATTGCAGAGGCCCTGGGAGCACCCTTGCTGCGGGTCTGGGCAGAGTGCGGTCCCGAGGAAGACGCCAACGATACCGTTCGGCACCTGCAGCTCGTCTGCGATGCGGCGGCCGACCGCGGTGTCACGGTCGTCGTCGAACGCCATCAGGGGTCCCTCGCCGATACGCCGGAACGCGTGGAAGCGCTGTTGGCCGGAGTCGACCGCACCAACTTCGCTCTCAACTATCAAGTGCTCGATCTGCTTCCCCAAGCGGAGATTCCGAACCAGCCCGCCGATGCCGAGCGTCTGGTCCGCCATGCTCGCTACTTCCATCTGAAGAATTATCAGCTGAAGCCGGACGGCGAGGGCCCACTCCTTCCCGGCGGTTCCCTTGAAAAAGGTGTCCTCGACTACCGGACGCTGCTGCACGCCGCGCTCGGCGCGGGTTACACAGGCCCCATGACCATCGAATTCCTCTCTTTCGACGACCGCCCGTTGGAGGAGAGGTTGGCCGCGGATGTGGCCTGGGTGCGCAGGGTGCTCGAGGAATGGGCCACCGCTAGCTCGCAGTGACGACGCAGTCCTTTCCGCTCGCCTTGGCTTCATAGAGCGCGCGATCGGCGGCGTTGAAGGTCGCATCGGGGGAGTTCTCGAAGAGGGCGACACCGAGGGAGACCGTCACGCCGACGGGCTCGGCCGAGTCCGCTAGTTCGAAGCGCGCCGCGGCGACTGCTAAGCGCAGCTTCTCCGCGAGTTGGACAGCTCCGTCCAACGTGGTTTCAGGCAGCAGCATCGCGAATTCCTCGCCGCCGTAGCGCGCCAGGAAGTCGGTCTCCCGCACCTGCTCGTTCATCGCCACGGCTACGCCGGCGAGCACGTGGTCTCCGGCGCTGTGGCCGTAGTCGTCGTTCAGACGTTTGAAATCGTCGATGTCGATCAGGACCAGACAGAGAGGATGTCCGGTCCGATCCGAGCGGCGGGTTTCGCTCAGGTATCGATCCTGGAAGTGGCGATGGTTGTGCAGCCTGGTCAGACCATCGGTGATCGAAAGCTGCTCCAGCACTTCGTTGGCCCGCCTGAGCTCCCGGTTGCGTGCTTCGAGCTCGCGGCGGCTCTGGTCGAACTGGGAGCCCAGCTCGTCGATGGCTCGGGCCAGGAAGCGCAATCTGCCCTCATCCCGGTCTTCGGGCACGCTCACGTCTTCCCCGGCCACCAGCCGATGAGCGGCCTCGATCACGGCCTCGAGAGGGCGAGTCCAGAGTGCGACCACGAGGCCAGCCAGGGCCGCAGCACCCCAGGCGCTCCAACCCGAAAGCCCGGTGCCGCCTAGAGGCTCCAGGGCACTTGCATGGATGGCCAACAGGCTGGCGCAGAAGATGAAAACGCCCATTCGGAGGCTGAGCGAAATCCTCCGCCAAAGGCTGGCCCAGGCTCGAAACATGGGTGAATTCGTCTCCTTTCGTGGCCATCGGCCCGTTCACGTCCGGCCTTGACCGTTGTTCCCGGAAGTACGTGGCCCGGAGAAGGTCATGTGAGTCCCCCGGGGGAGTACTTTTTCGATTTCCTGGTCTGGGTTAGGTTCTGCTCCTTCCTCTCCCCGGGGGCGATGCTCCTTTCCCCCGGTTCCCTGTGCCCCCCGAAAGAGAACCCCCACGTGGCTCGTGAAGTGCCCTCCGGCCCGGTCATCACCCTGCAGACCGGCTCGCTCGCGGATATGTCCAAGAACGAGCGCATCAAGGTCGAGAGCAAGGGTCTGTTCTACGTCCTCGACCCCAAGGAGCCTCACAGCTTTCGGGACGAGCTCGACGAGATGGGAAGCGGTGCGCGGGAGACCCTTTCCGGCAATGCCAAAGAGCTCTCGAAGTTCTTCGGGATCTACAAGCAGCAGGCCCGGGGAGAACGCGGCAAGAAGACCCAGGATTATTTCTGCATGGTTCGGATCAAGAATCCGGCCGGTGGACGGCTGACGCCCCGGCAGTGGCTCGCCCTGGACGACGCGACCGATGCCTTTGCCGATGGCACCCTGCGCATCACTTCGCGCCAGGCGATCCAGTACCACCGGGTCTACGGGGACAAGCTCGGCGCGATGATCCGCCACCTGAATCGGGGCTACCTGGATCACGGCACGCTCGGCGCATGCGGCGATGTGAATCGCAATCTGATGGGCTCGCCGATCGATACCCTCGATCCGGAGACGAGCTGCGGCGCCTTGGAGCTCTCCAACGAGATCGCGGCCGAACTGGCACCGCGCACGTCCTCGTACTTCGAGATCTTTCTCACGGACGAAGAGGGAGCGACAGCGGGTCGGGTGACCCCGGAGGAGCCTCTTTACGGGGAGCAGTATCTCCCGCGGAAGTTCAAGGTGGGCCTCGCTCATCCGCGGGACAACTCCGTCGATCTTCGAACCCAGGACATCGGCCTGCTTCCCGCCGACGATCGGGGGGCGGTCTGGGAGCTGTATACCGGAGGCGGACTGGGGCTCTCGCATAACAATCCGAAGACGGCGGCGCTGCTCGGAATCCACCTCGGGCGTATCCATCGCGAGCAGGTCGTGGAAACCTGCCGTGCGATCGTGATCCTGCAGAAGGAGCACGGTGATCGGAAGGATCGCAAGCAGGCGCGCTGGAAGTACACGATCCGGAGACTTGGCGTCGAAGCCGTGAAGGCGGCGCTGCGCGAACGTTTCGGGATCGAACTCGAGGACGCGCCGGAGCCCGCCGCACTACCGTCGATGGCGCTCCATCTGGGTTGGCATGAGCAGCGCGGAGGCGGGAGCTACTACGGATTGTCGGTGCAGAGTGGACGGCTGAAGGGCTCCCAGCGCAAGGCGGTGCGTCAGGCCGTCGAGGAGCTGGGTCTTTCCGTCGTCTTGACGGCCCAGCAGGATCTCCTGCTATGCGATGTCGAGGACCGCGCCGCCCTGGAAGCCATCCTGGAGCAACACGGTGTGGCAACGCCGAGCGAGGGGCAGCTGGCTCGTGCCAACGCGATGGCCTGCCCGGCCAAGCCCACTTGTGGCCTGGCGATGACCGACGCAGAAAACGCCCTGCCGGTCTATTTCGATGCGTTGGAGGCCGAAGGCCTCGGCAATGTGGATGTGGTCATCCGAATGACCGGCTGCCCGAACAACTGCGCCCGCCCGCCCACAGCCGAGATCGGAATCTACGGCTATGGCAAGAACGATCACGTCGTGCTGGTCGGGGGCTCGCGCGGCGGTGATCGGATTGCCCAGCCGCTCTATTCGCGGCTTCCCGGTGAAAAGATGGTGCCGGCCCTCATTGGTCTATTCCGGGCGATCAAAGAGCGGAACCCGGAGGGCCTCCCGGCGGGAGATTTCCTGCACCAGACCGCCCCGGAGACCCTGCGGGGCTGGGTTGGCGTAGAGGCCGAGTAGACCCCGCCCGCGCTAGGCTATGCCCGTGACACGACACGCTGAGCAAACGAGCCAGATCGTCGACCGCGCCGTCGATGAAGCGAGGCTCGGTCGCGCCGAGGCCGAGTGGCTGGCAGCTCATATGGCTGAGCCCGAAGTCCTGGCCATCCTCCAGGAGGGCGCTCACGAGAGCAAGCGTCGTGCCCAGGGTGATGTCGTCAGCTTTTCGCGCAATGTCTTCGTCCCCCTGACGAATCTGTGCCGCGACCGATGCGCTTACTGCACCTTCGCAAAGACGCCCGACTCCCCCGAGGCAAGGACCTACAGCCTGGAGGAGGTTGCCAGCCTGACGAAGGGCGGCGTCCAGATGGGATGCATCGAGGCGCTCTTCTGCCTGGGAGACAAGCCCGAGATCGCCTATCGCGATCACAAGCAATGGCTGGCCGGCGAGGGGTTCGCATCGACGGCCGAATACCTGGTCGAAGCCTGCAAGGTCTCCTTCGAGGGCGGCATGTTGCCGCATACGAATGCGGGGATTCTCACGGCCGAGGAGATGGCGGCGCTGCGCGGTTGGAACGCGTCCATGGGTCTGATGCTCGAATCGACCAGTACCCGCCTGCGCGGCAAGGGGCAGGCTCATCAGTACGCGCCTGACAAGGATCCGGCGCTGCGGCTTCGAATGCACGAGGAGGCGGGCGAGCTCCGGATTCCCTTCACGTCGGGGCTGCTGCTCGGGATCGGCGAGGATGATGCGGAGCGCGTCGATACGCTCTTCGCGATCCGCGACTTGCATGATCGACACGGCCATATCCAGGAAGCGATCATTCAGCCCTTCCATCCGAAGCCTGGTACTCGTATGCGCTGGGCCTCGTCGCTTCCCGATGCGGCGGTGATCGGTTGGGTGGCAATGGCACGGCTGGTGCTCGGCCGTGACATCCAGGTCCAGGCCCCGCCGAACCTGGCGCCGGATTTGATGGGTGAGTTGATGCAAAGCGGCGTGAGCGATTGGGGCGGCGTCTCGCCGATCACCGTCGACTACATCAACCCGGAAGCGCCGTGGCCCGCGTTGGTCGAGTTGCGCGACCGCTGCGAGGCGGCAGGGCAGAGCCTGGTCGAGCGTTTGCCTGTGTATCCACACCACCTTTCGAAATCCGAATTCTTCGACCCGTCCGTGCTCGATGTGACGCGCGCCCTGGCGAACGATGACGGCTACGCGCGCCCACGCCTGAGCCTGGAGGCCGCGTGATGCTCGAACGATTGCTGGCAGATGTCTCGAAAGATGTCGCTGTCCTGCTGGACGGCGCCCTTTCGGGCCAAGAGCTCACCAAGGACGGGGCGCTACGCCTGTTGAGAGCAGAAGGGCCGGATTTCCACGCCTTGTTGCGTGCTGCCGATGTCGCCCGCCAAGATGATTGCGGTGACGACGTCTCCTTCGTCATCACCCGGAACATCAACTTCACCAATGTCTGCTACGTCGGCTGCAGCTTTTGCGGTTTCGCGCGGCATCGGGATGAGGCAGAGGCCTTCGACCGCAGCTTCGAGGAGATGAACGAAAAGGCGCGCGACGCCGTCTCCCGCGGGGCCACGGAGGTCTGCATCCAGGGTGGGATCGATCCCCAGAAGGATCATCACCACTACCGCGGCATCCTCACGCATCTGAAGGCCGAGTTTCCGAAACTGCATATTCACGCGTTCTCGCCCGAGGAGATGGACTACATCTCGAAGCAGTGTGGCATGCCGCTCGAAGAGCAGATGCGCTGGCTGCTCGACGCCGGCCTGGGAACGATGCCCGGCACAGCCGCGGAGATCCTGGATGATTCGGTGCGCCGCGTCCTCTCACCGAACAAGCTGATGACCGAGCGCTGGAAGGAGATCGTGCGCGCGGCCCACAATGTGGGCCTGCGTTCGACCGCGACCATCATGTACGGCCACATCGAAGAGCCGGAGCACGTGGTCACCCACCTGGATGTGCTCCGCGAGCTCCAGCGAGAAACCGGTGGCTTCACGGAATTCGTTCCGCTCGGCTTCATCCACGAGAAGAATGTGCTCGGCCATTGGGTCCACTCGCGGCCCGGTCCCTCGGGGGCGGACGATCTGCGCTTGATCGCGGTGGCCCGCCTCTTCCTGCGGCCGTGGATTACCAACATCCAGATGTCCTGGGTGAAGATGGGTCCGAAGCTCTCTCAGCTCGCCCTCGAAGCCGGTGCCAACGATTTCGGTGGAACGCTGATGGAGGAATCGATCAGCCGCGAATCCGGCTCCGATTTCGGAGAGAACCTCCCGGCGGAGGAAATGCGTCGCCTGATCCGCGAGATGGGCCGCATCCCCGTCCAACGCAGCACGCTCTACCACACCGTCGAACGCTACGACGACCCGGAGAAAGACCCTCCGTCCCTGGAGCCCGAGCATCGGAGCGAGCTCTCCGGACCGGCTCGCTGGCGCGACGGCGCGGGTGAATCCCGCCTGGAGCAACGAAAGGGACGATCCTCAGGGGATCACGAGCCCGAGAGCTTGCCGCGTCCCTGATGTGCTGAGGAGCCACCGCTCTGTTGCGGCTGGACGACTCGGAGGGCGGGACGCTCCGGGATGCCCAGGCGTTCCACGATGGCCTCGACCTGATAGCGGAGCGGGGCTTGCTCGAGGATGGCTCGCTCCACCACCTGGATTGCGTTCTTGACTGCGGGCAGGTCGCGGCCCACGGCGCGACCGATATCGGTCAGGGTGGCGTTCGTGTAGCGGTGGCTCAGGTAGACGGCG
The DNA here is from genome assembly GCA_024228115.1 of bacterium. Taxonomy (NCBI): domain Bacteria; species bacterium. The sequence continues at coordinate 5,536 of JAAETT010000543.1, read as the reverse complement.
ATCTGGCGCGGGACGAGGATGGCCTTGCGGCGGCTCCTGCCGGCCAGCTCCTGGGGGCTCAGGCCGAAGAAGCTGGAGACTCGCTCGACCACTGCATCGACCCGGAGCGGGCCGGCCTCGGCAGGGGCGATCTTTCGCAGGGCCGCCTCGGTGAGAGGTACGTCGATTTGGCGTGAGAGCAGGGAGGCACTCGCGACGAGCTGGATCAGGACGCCCTCGAGATCTCGCACGCTGCCCTTCGCGCGATCCACCAACAGGTCGAGGCATTCCTCCGGCACGCGCACGCCGCCGCTCGAGGCCTTGGCCTTGAGAATCCGTCGCCGCAGGTCGCGCTCCGGCGGTTCGATCTCGGCAACCAGGCCTCGGGTCATCTCGGAAACCAGCCGGGGCTGCAGTCCACTCATCTCCCGCGGCAGCCGGTCGCCGGTAAGCACCACCGGCCGGCCGGCGAGCGTGAGCTGCTCCAAGGTGTAGAGCAGCTCCATCTGTGTGGCGTTCTTGCCCTCCAGGAACTGCACGTCTTCGATGACGAGGAGCTGGCAATCCCGGAAGCGACGCTTGAAGGCTTCGGTGTCCTTGCGGCGAAGGGCCGAAGTGAATGCATTGGTAAATGCCTCGGCGGAGACGTAGAGCCCGGAAGCTTCTGTGGCCAGAGCCCGCGCCAGGTGGGATTTCCCGACACCCGACGGACCCGCGAGAAACAGCGGGCTGATCCCCGATTGCCGCCGGTGAGCAAGGGCGATGGATGCCTCGCGGGCGAGTGCGTTCTCGGGGCCGACGACGAAGCTGTCGAAGGATCGCGAAAGCCCGGGTTGGAAGGGTGACAGCTTCGGATCAGGTCGCGCGCTGGCTGTGGCCCCGTCCTCGTTGGCTGGGCGGGGAACATCTGGCGCTCCCTTGGCTTCGCTTCCCTTGGCTTCGGCCAGCGGCGGAGCGGCCGGTAGCGATGCTTCGGAGGAGAGCCTCAAGCCGATCGCTCCGCCGGTCTCCTGCTCTAGCGCCTCTCGGATGACATGCAGATACCGGCCGCGGATCCGCGCCTCGTGGAAGGTGCCCGGCGCAAGGAGGCGCAACTCACTCGAGTCTTCGTCCATCTGCGCAGATAGCGGAAGGATCCACGCCTCGAAGGCGATCGGCGGCATACGGGTGCGGAGGCGTGTTAGAACGCCGTCCCACACCTTGGGGGGGTGGTGCATGGGACTGCCTGAAATCGGGGGGTTTCCAGGGGATCCCAACGGAAATTCGGGAATTCGAAGAAACCCGCCAGCTCTCACCCCAGACGAAGCGGGAGTAGAGCATGCAGCGTCGGGCTTCGCAATCGAATCGCCCCCCGTTCCAGCCATTGCCCTACACGCATGCGGTTCACGTCGAAGCCCCCTCGGAAGCCCAGGAAACCAGTGTTTGCAACCCAGATCGGGCCGCAACTTCGCGGGGTTCCGCGTTCTCCATGAGGCAGCTTGGCTGACGCCTCCGCGGTGTCATCGCCTGATTTTCGTGCCCGTCCAAATCATCGAAATTCGGACAAAATCAGCATCATCCAGCCAATATCTTCAAATCTCAAAAGTCACAAATGGACACTCCAGAAAGCCCCAGGAACCGCTCGGAAAGCACGGACCGGGGCCGTCAATGAACGGTTCCCGCGCCGGGTCCCGTTCCTCCGCGTTCGATCAGGGCGCGGTGGAACTCCAATGTTCCTTGAAGGCGGCGAAGTCGCTCGTCGAAACTGTCGGCTTCGATGAGTGCCTGCTTCTCTGCGACGGGCAACCCGACCGTCTGGCAGACCGTGTCGGCGAAGGTCGGTAGATCCATCGTCGTGAGCCGGCCGACCGTGTGCTCCAACGAAAGCCCGGTCGTCTCTCGCGCCAGTTCCGTCAGGTGCTCGGTCACGCGCTCTCGCAATGTGTGGCAATGGGTCGCATCCACGATCGTTTCTTCGAGGCGCTCGAACTCGCCCATGCGGTAGAGCCGTTCGTCTGTCGGGGGTAGCTCGCGCAGGATTCGAACGCGGTGGGTTCCCTGAAGCTGCATGTTGAAGCGGCCGTCCGCGAGCTTCTGGTAGTTCTGGATGAAACCCGCGCAGGCAATCGGGTAGACGGGTGGCTCTCCCGCCATCTCGTGCGCGTGCTCCGGGCGCACGGTTGCCATGACGATCACCCGATCCGCATCGAGGGCGGCCTGCATCATCTGGCGATAGCGCGGCTCGAACAAGTGCAGCGGAGCGCCTGTGCCAGGAAACAGCGTGACGTTCGAGAGCGGGAAAAGCGGAGCCTGCGGCTTCGACACAGGCCAAGCGTACTTGACGGAACCTCGTCGCGCCGAGATGTTCCCGTGGGGTGGGAGAGATTCTGGACCGCAAGACCCGCGACGCATTGATGGTGAGGTTGAACCGTGATGCCCGGTTCATCGCGACGCATTTCGAGCTGCGCTACCGCGCGATCGAAGCGGAGCGCGCGAACGTCAAGAACCGCTACGGCATCTGCTACTCGGACGGCACGATCAAGATTCGGCTCCGCCACGTCACGACGGGCAAGCCGCTCAAATACTCGAGCCTCGTGGCCACGCTGTGTCATGAACTGGCCCACCTGCGCCACTTCAACCACGGTCTCCGGTTTCGCAGCTTCAACCAGACGCTGCTGGAATTCGCCCGAGCCCACGGTATCTACCAGCCGCGCCTGCGCCACGAGAAGCTCCCGTCGCGCACTGCGCCGCCGCGGAGGCAGGCCACCGAACCGCCGGAGCCGGAAGGGCCTCGCCAGCTCACCCTCTTCTGAGAGGGGAGCGCGCGCTCAGCCGGTCTGCTTGTCGTATTCCTCGAGGGTGTTCGGGCCCTCAGCGATATCGACCTGGATCTCGTCGCAGGCGATGGACTTATCGAGGATCTCGCTCAGCATGCCCGCGACCGTCAGCTCGTCATACTCGGCGAGAGCGTCCTCGAGCCCAGTGCCCGACACGGTAAACGAGACGTTGAGCTTGATCCTGACATCCATCTGCCCGTGTCTCCACGACCCATCCCGGTTCGGCTCGGCTCGCGACTCGCGTCCCGGGATAGGAAAAATGACGTAACCCCTTGAAAAATCAGAGCTTTTTCAAGGAGGGGCAAAGGATACCTGACCCCCTTGCAGAAGACCATGGATTTCAAGGACTTTTCCCTCCTTGTGCGGGCCGCTGGGGCTCATCGAGGCCTCAACCCCCACCGTCCGAAGGGCGATTCAATCCCTATCGCCCGAAGGGCGATTCAACCCGGTAGGGTGAACATTCCGATGAAGACTCGGGGAGGTACCGACGAGCCGTGGGCCTGAGACGCTGGATCACGAACAGGATCGTGGACTTCCTGACGGAGCCCCTTTCGCGGTATGAACGGCGCGGGTGGAACGACCCGCAGGCGCTTCGCCGCCACCTCCGCAAAGGGGATGTGTTGCTCGTCGAGGGCGACAACCGTGCCTCCGCCATCATCAAGTACCTGACCCAGAGTTCCTGGTCCCATGCTGCCCTCTTCGTCGGCGACGAGCTGGTGAGGCGCGGAGGCCCGTCGGCCGAGCGTGTCCGGGAACAGTTCGGAGATGATGCGGAGTGGTTGATCGTCGAGGCACTGCCCCATGGCGTCGTGGCTTCCCCGGTTACGAGGTACATCGACTACAACATCCGAGTCGCGCGGCCTCACCGGATCCAGCCAGACGATCTGAAGATGGTGCTCGATGATCAGATCGACGCGATCGGCTGGCGCTACGACCTCCGGAATGTCCTCGACCTCGGTCGTTACCTCTTCCCGGTCCGCATCATCCCGGACCGTTTCCGACGCACGGCGCTCCACTTCGGCAGCTCCATGCCCACCGAGGTGATCTGTTCCAGCCTGCTCGGCCGGACCTTTCACAAGGTGCGCTTCCCGATCCTGCCGAACGTCGAGTTCCCCGATGGCTTCGACGCCGAGGCCGAACCGACGCCGGGCGTTCGGGGCCGGCTCCTGCGGCGCATCTTCGGCTACGAGAGTGGCGGCTACACCGGCCTGTTCAAGATGCGTCACCCGACCCTGCTGACCCCGCGGGATTTCGACCTGTCTCCGTACTTCGAGATCGTGAAGTTCAACGTGATCGCCGACGGACGCTTCGATTACCAACGCATCCACTGGGCCTCCCTCGACGACGACACGGAAGACCAGGAACCGCACCCCCGTCCCTACGGCGCCGAGCCTCCGCCTCCGCCGGTCGACGAATAGCCCGACCATCCCCCTGGCAAGGTCAGCGTCCTCGGGCCCATGCTACTCCCAGCGCCAGGACCGCGAGCCCTGCTTCATCCTCTTCGACGAACGACACCCGTGCGGCGCCGATCGTGCGGCGGATCAATTCCAAGCCGGCGTAGCGCATGACATCGGCGTCCGGCGGAGCAGCCTCGGCTCCGCGTTCGTTCCGGTAGGCCTCCGATACGGCTTGAAGCACGGGCACTGCGGTAGCAGCTTCGCCTCGTGCGGCAGCTGGCATCGCCAGGTGGGCCAGCAACGTACCCAGATCGAATGCCGGGTCCCCAGCGTGGGAGATCTCGGCATCGAGCAGCCTGGGACCGGTCGCTTCCAGCAGGATATTTCTGGCCTGGACATCCGCATGGACCAGCGGGCCCACCGGGCGCAAATAGGCCTCGTACGCGGTACGAGCAATTGCTGCAAGCTCGCGATCCGCTCTCAGTTCGGCGGCGCGTTTCGCGGTGGCGGGCGGCGCGGGGAAGGCTTCTTCGTATGGGAGAACGAAGATGTGATCGCCGTGAAGGCGGCGCATCGCGTCGTTCTGGAAGGCAGCCGCCAAGCCCGGGTCTTCGGCAGTGGCCGAGTGAACGCGTGCCAGGAAGCGGGCGAGCGTCTCCATGGCAACGGTCACGTCTCGTCCATCGCGCAGGGCTTTGTCGAGACGCGTTGCGTTTCGGAGATCTTCGAGCACAAGTACCCGCTCGTCGGCGTCGAAGCGCACGACCTCGGGGCAGACGCGGTCCTCATCGATCGGACGCACCCGGTCGAGGTAGCCGGCCTCGAAGATCAGCCGCTCCGTCGTCACCTCGTACTCGGGAAATTTCTCCAGGGCCGGGCGCGCTTGCTTCACGATGTAGGAAGCCTCCCCCGGCACGAAGGCCCGACGCACCCAGTTGATGTTGCCATCGCCGGCAGCTTCGACATGGATATCTTGGCCGGGGCGGAAGAGCCCCATTCGGATCATGTAGTCCGGGAGCTTCTCATTGCTGAGGCGAAGCTGCTTGCGCAAGAAAGTGCACCTGACCGGCAAAAAACGCTCAAGGTACCCGCCGGCAGGCCGAAACGTTTCACAAGATCCGGACGAAACCAGGGGGGGTAGCGTTCGAGGTCTCTAGAACACCCCGGGGTTTCGATCCCGGGGTTGTTCTCGTTCTGGGCCAGTCCTAGTCCCTTGTATCGACCAAAGGCGGAAGTGTTGTCATGCTAAGCACTGCGTCCCCCGCAGCCAATCGGTTCTCGCCGTGTCGCGGGCCGATTCATGGGGCCCGTATGTCGAAGAAGCGGTATCGGATTGACTTGACG
>JAAETT010000542.1 GCA_024228115.1 bacterium | reverse complement strand
GCTTCCAGGGCAACCCCGGCTCACACCCGATCCGGAGCCTTCGCGGTCCCGGGCGCCCCAGACCCTACTCACCGCAACAATTCAACCGAGAATCCCACGCTACGCGGCCGATCTCGCTTCTACCGCGCAGACTCCTAGGTGCCGGCACCCCACGCGAGAGCGTTCCTGAGCAGTCGCTCGAAGCCGTCGGTTTCCCAGGAGCCGCGGAAGAGCAGCGGCGTCTTGCCCTCCGGAGCGACGCTCTCGTCGACGAATGGCTGGCCGTTCGTTTCCGGGGAGTGGCAGTGCCCGAGCGCGATGTATGCGACCCCACCCTTGCCGACGTCTCGGCTGTATCCCAATGCCCGGGACCGATTGTCCGGTAGCAACGAGGTGTCTTCTTCGTAGGTGAAGCCGAACCCCGGGGCCGGATCCTTCGGAAGCTGGGTGGTCAGCAGGATCTGCGTGTTCTCCCGGTCGAGGAGTTCGATGAAATAGAGTTCATCGCTCACCTCGAAGGAGGCCGGAACGCCGCGCAAGAGCGGGTGGTCGCTGTCCGCGACGTCCACCTGGAAGCGGCGAATCGGGGGATGATTCAGGAAGAAGCTGCCAAGCGTGTCGTGATGGGGGAGCTTCAGCATACGCCGCGCGTGGGGTTGGCCCTCGATTCGCCCGGCCCGGCCGCCGCTCGTTCCATGCAGGCCGAGCCAGCGGCCTCCACCGGCCAGCCACTCCTGGACGATGCCGTTCTGATCTCCGATCAGGTGTGGGCCGGCCACGTAGCTCACGAGAAACGTGCAGTCCGGCAGCCAACGCTCGAGATCGGCGAAGTCATTCGACACGGTCGTCTGCACGCCCGGCGTCTCCCCCAGGAGGTCGAGCAAGCGACGTCTCGCATAGTCCATGTCGTGGGCAGCCGTCGCTCCCGGCGGAAAGCCTCCTACGATCAAATGAGTCCGGGCCGTGCTCATGGCTTCGAATTCCTCATCGGTACGGTTCCTTCCCACACTCGAGTTCGACGGCTGGATGCCTGGGCGGCCAATGGTACCCGTCGCGGAAGCGGTGTCGGGGATGGATCTGCGAGAACTACACTTAGCAACGGGCTATGGGTACAGGCGGGCCCGCGTCGGGCCGGAGGGTGCGAAGATGGCGGGAGCGCGAGTGGCCTTGGTCGTGGGTGCGGGGCCCGGCCTGGGAGCGTCGATCCTGAAACGCTTCGCTCGGGAGGGCTTCATTGCCTGCGGCGTGCGCCGGCGGCACGGCGATGAGCTCGAGACGATGTGCGAGGAGATCCGCGCCCAGGGCGGACGGGCCCATGGCTTCGAGGTGGACGGGCGCAAGGAGGAGGAGGTCGCCGGCCTCTTCGATCGAGTCGAGGCGGAAATCGGACCGGTGGATGTGGCGGTCTTCAATCCGGGCGCGAACATCAATATCCCCATTCGTGATACGGACGTACGCAAGTTCACCAAGGTCTGGGAGATGGCCTGCTTTGCGGGTTTCCTGATGGGACGCGAGGCGGCCCGGCGGATGGTTCCGCGTGGGCGCGGGACCATCCTCTTCACCGGGGCAACGGCCAGCGTGCGGGGTGGCATCGGTTTCGCGGCCTTTGCAAGTGCCAAGCATGGATTGCGCGCGCTGGCCCAGAGCATGGCCCGCGAGCTGGGACCCGAGGGCGTCCATGTGGCCCACATCGTGATCGACGGCGGCATCGATGGTGCGTTCATCCGCGGGCTGATGGGCGATCAACTCGAGGACCGCCCGCCGGATTCGATCCTCGCCCCGGAGGACATTGCGGAAACCTTCTGGTCCATCCACGCCCAGCCGCGCAGCGCCTGGACCTTCGAGGCAGATCTGCGGTCGTGGACGGAGCGATGGTAGAGCCCCTGGAGACCGGCCCGATCAGCTGCTCGCTCACATCGACGAAGGCGTGGCGGTACTGACGCTGAACCGCCCCCAGGTGCGGAATGCGCTCTCCGATACGCTGAGCCCCGCTCTGCGATCCACGATCGCCTCGCTCCGGGACGATGCGCGCGTGCGAGCAGTGCTCTTGACCGGGGCCGGTTCCGCATTCTGCGCGGGTGGCGATGTGAAGGGCATGGGTACCCGAGGGCCAAGCGCAGATCCGGCTCCTTCACTCGCAGAGGTCGTCGCCGATCAGACCCGTCGCCAACTGGAACTCACAGGTGCCCTCTACGCGTTGCCCCAACCGACGATTGCTGCGTTGCCCGGCCCCGCTGCGGGTGCTGGTTTCTCGATCGCGTTGGCCTGCGATCTACGCATCATGGCCGAGAGCGCGTTCGTCACGACCGGCTTCGGAAATGTCGGCCTTTCGGGTGACTACGGCGCGAGCTTCTTCCTCACCCATCTCGTAGGTACCGCCCGCGCGCGGGAGCTCTTCTTTTCCGGTGAGCGAGTGGCCGCCGATGCCTGCGAACGCCTCGGCATCGCCAATCGGGTGGTTCCGGACGACCGCCTGATGGATGAAGCCCTGGCCTGGGCGCGGCGTCTGGCCACGGGTCCGACCGTCGCGTACAGGCTGATGAAAGCCAATCTGAGCCGGGCCCTGCATCAGGATCTCCCGGCCTGTCTCGCAGGCGAAGCCGAGGCGGTGGTTCGCTCGGCACGAACGGAAGACCATCGCGAAGCCGTGCGCGCTTTCGTGGAAAAGCGCCCTCCACGGTTCAAGGGACGCTCGGGTGGGTTCAGCGAATCCGGAATCCTGCATGGCAAGCCACGCAGGAGTTCGTGACACGCCGCAATGCCGACAAAGCGGACGGTAGGTCCTCGTTCTTGGCGATCTTGGCGAAATCGGTCGCCGACTGGTGCATTCCGAACCCGATCTGATGCATTCCGGGAGGCATGAAACGCCCCGGTCCGAAACCCGTACCGCGGTGCCGCCCCCTGGAACTGTTTCCGAGGCGAGCCTCCGCGAGTTCGCTCGCCTGTTCGAATTCCGAGGCAGCGAGATGCCCCATCAGCAGGGTGATGGCTACGAGATGATCGAACATGTCGCTGCGAAGGAGTCGCTGCGCCTCTTCCGGCATCTCGACGAGCTGACGGGTCTCGGGTTTGAAGGGTTCCGCCTTGGCTGCGGGGGGTTGGGCGGCCACGGGCTCTGCGTCCGCAGGCTCGGCTGCACGGGACGCGACACTGGTTGCCACGAGAAAAGCGATGATGATCGTTGAGCCGCTGCGCCAGGACATGGACCGTAGTCTCCTGTTTTCGCCCAGGGAAGCTTCCCGGGCAGAATCGAAAGTCAGATGGATCGAGCCAAACGCGGCGGATCTGACCGGCCGGCCTGCGTTCGCGGAGGTGTCGAAGCCGATCTAATCGGATCCGGCGGGCGGGGTGACGAGTTGCATCACCACCGAGAGCAACGTGCCGCCGATGCCGAGCAGGCAGAGGCTTGCGCCGGGCAACGCGAGAAAACTGAGGGCTTCCTTTGCCTCACCAGTGCTCCCGATCCCGGGCGCCGTCAGCCCTGCCGCGAGCCAGAACAACGAGTAGAGGAGCGCACCTCCACCGAAGGCTATCGCAGAGATCCGTTCGAGACGGCTCGCGCTTCCGAACAAGCCGAGCAGAACGATCGACGCAAGTGCGGCCGCACCAATCGCACCGCCGTGGAGATGGGCTCTCTTCATGTAGCTCCACGATTTCGAAACGACGGCGTCTCTTTTCTCTGCGTCACCCTGATAAACCGTTTCGAACACAGCCTCTGCAGAGGAACCCAGATGGCCCTTGATGGAGTCCTCCACGGCTCCAAAGGCTCCACCAAGAAGGAAGCCGAACGAGATCGATAGCAGTGCCAGAATGATCCCCGGAGCCAGCGGCCTCAGGGCCGAAGCGTTGTGATGCATGTTGATCCCTCCTTGCTCTTGATGGTCGCCTTCGAATCGTAGATGTCCAGATTCGGAGGATGGACTGCGGGCGGCGGTCTACCGGATTTCGGGTATGGCCAGGCCTTCCGACACGCGGTGTAGCTAGAGCCCCGCGAAGGCAAGCGCCTGGGAAACGTAGAGTGCGATGGGCAGGTCGCTATGGGGGCCTGGCTGGTTCTGCGAGAGGATGACCCCGACCAGGCCACTTTGCGGGCTGACGAAGAACGTCGTGCCGTAGTAGCCGCCCCACCAGTAGTCGCCATCCCGATCGGAAAACGGGGTGCTCTCTGAATCGGCGACGACCGACAACCCCAGGCCCCAGCCCAGCCCCTCGAGTCCCTTGCCATCGACTTCTTGTGCGGCAAGGACTCCGGAGGGCACGTGCAGGCGCGTCATCTCCGCAACCGTCTCTTCCGCGAGAATTCGCGTCCCGTCGTACTCGCCGCGATTCCACAACATCAGCGCAAAGCGCATGTAGTCAGGCGCGGTGGAGACGAGGCCACTCCCTCCCGGTGTCCAATCTTCAGCGTCGATGCTCGGTTCCGCCAGCACGAGATCGCCGTCTTCATTCTGGGTGTAGACCCGGGCCAACTCGCTCTTGCCCGGCTCGGGTGGCAGGAAGCGGGTCGAGGACATGCCGAGCGGTCGGAGGATTCGCCGTGCGACGAACTCTCCGAAAGGCTCGTCCGCGGCCACCTCGATGACACGGGCCAGGACGTCTGCTGAACCGCCGTAGCGCCAGCGCGTGGCCGGATGCTCGAAGAGAGGGAGTTGCACGATCCGGTCGACCCGCTCCGCGAGCGATCCGGTTCGGGTCGAGCGTAGGCCGTGCTCCTTCCAGTGGCTGGAGAGATCCGACGGAGAGGACATTCCGGGGCCCACGCCAGAAGAGAACATCAGGAGATGGCGGATGGTCGGGATCGGATCTGCCGGTTCGGTGGGGAATGTTCCGTCTGCGCTTCGCGTGTGGCTCGTCGCCACGCGAGCATTCGCGAGGGCCGGGATGTAGCGCTCCACCGGGTCATCCAATCCCAGCTTGCCTTCTTCGAGGAGGATGTGGGCCGCGACGGCGGTTACCGGCTTGGTCATCGACGCGAAGCGCATTCGCGTATGGAGCGTCATGGGCGTCTTGGTGTGGATGTCGGCGTAGCCCGCCGCGGTCGCGTAGACGGGATGGCCGTCGCGAGCGAACATCGCCACGAATCCCGAGCGGGCTTCCGTCCAGGCGGTCCAGCGCAGGTAGGCATCCATGGCCGCTCGGCTCCACCAGGCGAGTCCCGTGCCGGGCTGGCTTCCCGGGGCGGCCGGCGGCACGTCCAGATCGAGGGAAGAGCCGCTACAGCCGAACGTCAACGCTACGGCTAGCGCAGCCGCCGCCAGGGTTCTCCCGGTCATCGTTCAGGAGGCCGATTCGGCTGCGCGCCGGTGTCGAACCCGACGGTTTCGTCGTTCTCGCCGCGGCCAGGTGCCAGCACGCCCTGGCCGCCAGGGTCAATGCTCAGGCTCGGTGCGATGTACATGCCTTGAACTCCTCGAGGAATCCGCGAAATGACGGCTCCTTCCCTCAGGCCGAGCCGCCCCCTGAAGCGCCGCCAATATCCCGGCCGATGTCGCGCCCGGCGCTCCCTTCGGGCGCGGCGATCTCGACGATCCGCTCCTCCACATCGTCGTATTCGAGGCGCAGGGCACGGCACATGGTGGCGTGGAGCTCGTAGGTGCAGACGATGTAGGTGAGTTCGAGGATCTCCTCATCCGAGAGCGATTTCCGCAGCGCTTCGAACGTGCCATCCGACACCCGTCCCCCGGCGAGCACCAGATCATCGGTGTAGGCGAGGACGGCTCTCTCGAGGGGAGAGAACACCTCGGCGGTGGTCCAGGAAGGAATGGCGGCGATCTTCTCTTCGGGGAGCCCGTTGGCTCGCATGGCCTTGCAATGTTGGGAGAACACGAATTGGCTGCCCCGGGCGAAGCCCGCACGGGCCTGGCCCAACTCCCGCAACTTCGGGTCGAGGTGGCGCTTGGGATTCATGTAGAGCGCAAATCCCTCGACGGCATGCCGGAAGACGTCGGGCACGAGCGCGAAGACCGTCCACCAGTTTCCCGGAGTGCCGGTGGCTGTGCCCGGTTCGGCGACCGGATCCCTTCCGTCGAAGAGACGGTCGTACATGGCGCGCACCTCGGGCGTCGCCTCCTTGCGAGAAACCTGGCGAAGCCTCGGCATCATGATCCTCCATCGGATGAAACTCCAGGATCCCGATGCTAGCGCCAAGTTGCCGGAAGGGAGCTGCCGACGGCTCGGTTCCCGTTCCTGTCAGGGACGTTCGTCCTTGGAATCAGGCCTCGAGTTCGGATACGAATGCTTCGAGCGGGCTCGTCTCGCTCGCGATTCCGCTGGCACGGCGCCGAGCCGCATGTTCGTCGGCGAAGCGACGGTAGAGGGCCGTAACCTGCGGTACCGCTGCGCCGGCTTCGTCTCGGCTTCCGGCTGTGAGCAGGGCAAGGTTCGAAAAGAACAAAGGTGACCCCAGCAAGCCGACGAGCGTATTCTCTACCTCATCGACGTGATCCCTGATCCCCGTTGCCACATGGGGACGCTGCTCGATCAGGTACTGCATGTGCCCGATGCCGTAGGCGAGCGAACGCGAAACGTCCTGGACGCTGAAATGCGCGATCGTCTGATCCGCCGCATTCGTCGAAACCGCCCCGACGTGACGCAGCACTGTCTGCATCAACCCGCTGAGGAGGAGATTCGCCGACGCGGATGCGCACGGGTAGTTCCCGGCATCGAATACGCTCTTCACCAGCTCGCCGAGCGGTGCGTAGTCGCGACCGAGGCCCGCACCGCCCGAAATGGCTCGCTTGCGGAACACGTCCGCCAGCCGAGCGGCGTCGAACATCTGGGTGCATAGCCACATCTTGAGTTCGACGATTTCTTGATTGATATGCCAAACCCATTTGGACGGCATATCGCCCAGGAGAGACGCCATGACCGTCAGATCGGTATAGATCTGCGCCAGGCCCCGTTCGAATTCCTGGCTGTGTTCGACGGCCTCGACCGCATCCCACGGAACCTCACGCGCCGGGACCCAATGACGTGCCTTCGATTCTTCGTAGAGTTCCGGGGCGTTCTCCGACCAGACTTCGCTCTTGCGGTTGATGTCGTAGCCCAGATGCGGAAGGCCGGGCGGCAACTGCGCACCTCGAGGCGCCATCGAGTAGTTGTGCCGGATCTTCTCAGGTATCTGATCCCAGCCATAGCTCCCGACATTCGTGTCGCCGAACGTCAGCCCGCGTCGGGCGTCACGGGGCCGGCACGCGGCCCTCTCGACGTCGATGCCCATCCACTCGAGCTTCAGGTTCCCCTTGAGGATGTCGACGGAGCGTGCCAGGACTTCGGGATTGTTGAAGAAATCATCTCGTGCGTAGTAGCTCATGTTCTCTCTTTCCCTGGCTCAGGCCGAGATCGCAGCAATCATCCGTTGCTGCAGTTCCAGAAGGGGGCTTCGTTCGCGGCGCTCGGGCAGACCCGCCCGCTCGGCCCGGTGGAAGTACTCCTCGATCTGCTTGCCCTGGAATGCCCCCACGACCTCGATCCCGTGGCGGATGCACTCCGGTGTCGTTCCCTTTCCTCCAAGGACGATCATGCTTTCGAGCTGGTCCGGATTGAACAGCCCGGTGAGATGGCGCTCGGCCTCGTCGAGGAAGCCATTGATCTGGGGACGAACCTCCGGGCAGTTGTCCATCAGGTACTTGAGGTGCTGCAAGCCGTAGGAGACATGGCGCGCCTCGTCCTGCATCACGAGCTGGAACATGCGCTGTTCCACTGGAGTGGGCGAGATGAACTCGCTCGACCGGAAGAGTGTCAGGATGAATCCCTCACCCAGCACATGCAGGAAGACGCTGCCTTCGCTGTAGCTATCCGCTTCGAGGATTCCCTTGAGCGCATGTTCGCCGCGCACGCTCGCGCGGAAGAGCCCGGCGCCGGCCAATGCCCGCTTGCGGAAGACCTCTGCATGGCGTGCCTCGTCGATGGCCTGGGTCGCGATGAAGCCCTTCACCTCCTGGAAGTAGCTGTTCATGTGGTGGCTCCACTTGGCGGGAAGATCGGTGGCGATCATCTCCACCTCGGAGAGCAGAGTGCAGAGCTGACAGAAGGCGATCTCGAGGTCGTCCGGGATCTCGTGCTTGTCCATGTCCTGCCACGGCACGTCGGTCGAGACGTTCCACTGGCGGCTCATGGCCTCTTCCCAGTAGCGCTGAACGCGGTAGCCCCAGACATCGGACTTCTTGTTGAGCGAGGGACCGAGGTCGGGCTGCACCGCGGTTGGGTCGAGGATCGCACCGCGGGGCGCGAGCCCACGGTTGTCACGAACGACTTCGGGCGTGTTCTCGATCGCATAACGACCGACTTCGCAGTCTTCGACGGTGAGCCCGCGGCGCGGATCCCGGCGCCGCACTTCGACGGTGTCGCGTGCCTCGTCGAGCCAGCCAAAATCGAGGTTGCCCTTCTTGATGTCACGCACGCGCAGATTGAAGTCGGAGTTGTACGAGAAGTCGTTCGTGCCGTAGTAGCTCATGAAAGAAATCCTCCGTAGTCGGGTATCAGACCCACTCGATCTCGAGGTTGGACGCCTGGTCGACGAACGCCTGTAACGTCGCCATGAACCGATAGAACTTGTCGTGCCCCTCCGGATCGTCGTAGACGACCTTCATGCGATCTCCCACGTGGGAGAGGCTGTTGAGCGTGTAGGCCGGCTCGGGATGGCCGTTGCGCTGGATCGACTCGAACATCTCGCGCCATAGCGCGAGCGGCGCTTCGAGTACGAAGTCGATTTCGGTGCTGTCCGCACTCGCGAGTTCGCGCACATCCGTGCAGTCGAACACGTCGAACGTGAGCGCGTACAGATGGGAGGCATCCCCGTCCACCTTCACACCCATCACCGTGTCGCAGAAGCCCAGCTTCTCGAACTCCGCCGCATTGTCTTCCATGCGGCGCGCGAGTTCCTGAAAGAAGTCGATCGAGGGGAACTTGATGGCCATCTGTCTCTCCTTGTTCCTATTGGAATGTGCTGCCCCGGTCCATACGAGCGATCTGCCGGTGTCCGGCCGCTCGAACATGCCCAGGTAGAGGTAGCCGAGGAACGCGCAGGTGGGTTCCGCAGCGCCGGTTTGTCGTCCGAAGACACAATCCGATGAGCGCCGGACGGATCCACCGCAACCGAGGACGCACACGATTGCTCCGGCAAGACCTCCTCATGCCTCAATTAGCTGAAATAGTTGCGAAATCCAGACTACGGTAATTCGCGGCCACTTTTTGTCAACGATCCGCGGAGAACCTCGGAATCCCGAGTGGTTAGCCGACCGATTGCCAGGCCCATTTCAGCCCTGTGGCATCGTGTCTCCCTGAAAACCCGATGCCTTTACTTGGAGCAGCCGCCCCGACTTCTCTAAGTTCACCCTTCTGCAAGCGCACGCATCGTGCGCGACGATGACACCGAGGAGGACCCCCATGAGTGATGAGCAGACGCCCCAAGGTCTCGGAACGATGGCCATCCACGCCCGCCAGGACCCCGACCCCGCAACCAATTCCCGCGCGGTACCGATCTACGCCACCACATCCTATGTGTTCAACGACACCGAACACGCTGCCAACCTCTTTGGACTCGCAGAATTCGGCAACATCTACAGCCGCTTGATGAACCCCACCAACGACGTGCTGGAAAAGCGACTCGCGGCGTTGGACGGTGGTGCAGCCGCCTTGAGCTTCGCATCGGGACAGGCGGCCATTACGGCCTCGATCCTGACGATCTGCCACGCGGGCCAGAACTTCGTGTCCTCGACCAGTCTGTACGGCGGCACCTGGACGCTGTTCTCACAGACTTTCAAGAACTTGGGCATCGAGGTGCGCTTCTTCGACCCGAACAAGCCCGAAGCGATCCACGAACTCGTCGACGAGAACACGCGCTGCGTCTACATCGAGAGCATTGGCAACCCCAAGAACGACGTTCCCGACTTCCGCGCGATCGCCGACATCGCCCACTCGCACAAAGTGCCCGTACTCTGCGACAACACGGTGATGACCCCAGCGCTGCTGCGTCCGATCGAACACGGGATCGATATCGTGATCTACTCGACCACGAAGTTCATCGGTGGACATGGCGTGCACATCGGCGGTGTGGTGATCGACAGCGGGAACTTCCAGTGGGCAGCCGATCCCGACCGCTGGCCGGAGTTCTGCGGCCCCTCACCCTCCTACCACGGTGCGGTGTTCGAAGAAGCCCTGCGCCCCCTCGGCAACATCGCCTACATCATGCACATCCGGACGCACTGGTTGCGGGATACGGGGGCCGCGATGAGTCCCTTCGCTGCCTTCCTGACTCTACTGGGTCTCGAGACCCTGCATCTGCGCATGCCACAGCACTGCCAGAACGCGCAGAAGGTCGCGGAGTTCCTCGAAGGGCATGACGACATCGAATGGGTGAACTACCCCGGCCTTGCGAGCCACTCCCACCACGAGTCGGCGGGTCGCTACCTGCCAGACGGTAGCGGGGCGATCCTGGGCTTCGGTATTCGAGGCGGAGAGGCAGCGGGAAAGAGGTTCATCGAGAACGTGAAGCTCGCGAGCCATCTCGCGAACATCGGCGATGCCAAGACGCTCGTAATCCACCCGGCATCGACGACCCACTCGCAGCTCTCGGCGGACGAACAGATGGCGACCGGTGTGTCGCCCGAGTACGTGCGGGTGTCGGTCGGAATCGAAGATGTGGCAGACATCATCGCCGACCTCGACCAGGCATTGCTCGCGAGCCAATAGGCGGGCGCTTGCCCGGCGGTCGGACGAAGTGAACACGCCATCCTCTACGGACGATCACCGCAGCGCAGTGCCGCTGCGTTTCGCGAAGACCTGGGTTTCGGATGAGCCGCTCGCCCTCGAAAACGGCGGGCGGCTCCCCGAAATCACGATCTGCTACGAGACCTACGGCAAGCTCGATGCCGATGGCAACAACGCCGTCCTGATCTGTCACGCGCTCAGCGGCGACTCGCATGTGGCACGCCACGACGCGGACGACGATCCCGGCTGGTGGGAGATCCTGGTCGGGCCCGGCATGCCGATCGATACCGATCGCTACTTCGTGATCTGCTCGAACGTGCTGGGCGGCTGCCGCGGCACCACGGGGCCCAACTTCGTCGACCCCGTGAGCGGCCGCCCCTACGGCGCCGAGTTCCCCGTCGTGAGCGTACGTGACATGGTGGAAGTCCAGAGGCGCCTGATCGACCACCTGGGGATCGCACAGCTACGTGCCGTGGTGGGGGGATCCCTGGGTGGGCTGCAGGTGCTCGACTGGGCGATCCATCTTCCCGATCGTGTGGCTGCGAGCCTCGTGATCGCAGCCGCGCCACGCCTCAGCAGTCAGGGGATCGCCTTCGATGTGGTCGGGCGCAACGCAATCCGCCACGACCCCCACTTCGAAAAAGGACAGTACTACGACGGCCCCGGTCCGGAGGCCGGGCTCGCCTTGGCGCGCATGCTCGCCCACATCACCTACCTCTCCGACGAGTCGATGCGCTCGAAGTTCGATCCCACGCGACTCCAGCCGCGGCAAATCGAAACCGGCTTCGAGAGCACCTTCTCGGTCGGCTCCTACCTCGCCCACCAGGGCGATCGCTTCGTCGAGCGCTTCGATGCCAACAGCTACATCACGCTCTCGACGGCCATGGACCTGTTCGACCTCGGCGACAACCCAGAAGATCTTCGCACGGCCCTCGCACCCGCTCGCTGTCGCTGGCTGTTCCTGAGCTTCTCGAGCGATTGGCTGTATCCGCCGGCGGCCTCGCGCGAGCTCGTAGACGCCCTGATCGCTCAGGGGCGTTCAGTCAGCAGCTGCCAGGTCGAAAGCGCGGCCGGACACGATTCCTTCCTGCTCGAAGACAGCATGCGCGACGGCGGCCGCATGATCGCAGCCATGTTGGCGAGCGAAGCAGGGACGAGCGCACCGATTCGGGTCCCCGACGAGCCCCAGATCGACGAACCCACGGGCATCTTCTTTGCGCGCCGACTCGACTACGAGATGATCCTGCGCCTGATTCCGCAAGAAGCCAGCATCGTAGATCTCGGCTGCGGCAACGGTGAACTGCTCGCGATCCTGCGCGACCGCGGGCACGACCCACTGCTCGGTGTCGAGTGGGACCAGCATGAGGTCGTCGAGTGCGTGGCGCGCGGGCTCGACGTGATGCACGCCAACCTGGACGAGGGCGTCGCAGCAATTCCCGACCAGAGCTTCGAGGTCGCTCTGCTCTCGCAGACCCTGCAGTCGATCGTGGACGTCACCGGCGTGCTCGACGAAATCGTCCGCATCGGAAAGCGCGGCATCGTGAGCTTCCCCAACTTCGCTCATGCACCCATGCGCGAGATGTTCATGAGCGAGGGTCGCCTCCCCAGAGAGGAGGGGCTCTACGCATACGAATGGCACGACACACCCAATCGCCGCTTCCCGTCGATCCTCGACTTTCAGGAGCTGTGCGCCAAGCGCGGCTTTCGGATCATCGACGCCATCTACGTCCAGTCTGGCTCCGGCAAGGAAATCACCGAAAACCCGAACCTCGACGCCGACCTCGCGGTGGTCGCGATTACTCGCTGAGAAGCGAAGCTTCGAGATCGCGCGCAACGACGAGATTCACCCGCTCCTGTTCGCGGTCGAAGACGATGCGCACCTCGCCCGAGTCGAGCTGGCTCTTCACGGCACAGGCCTTCTGCTCGAGGGTCCATTCCACGTCCCCGTAGTCGGTGCCGTCGCGGCTCACGAACTCCTGGACCAGACCCTCGAGTGCCTCTCGACCGACGTCCGTCGGGGAGATAACGAGAAATCGATCTCCGGAGTCGCTTGGGGTAGAGATGCTCACGGCGCTCCTAGCTGGACAGCAAGTCGCGAATCCGCGTCGACAGCGCTTCCGGCGTGTAACCGAACTGCTCGGCCAGGATGTCCGCAGGTGCCGACGCACCGAAGCGCTCCATCCCGCACACGAGGCCACGTCGACCGACGAGCAATCCGAGCGCTTGCGCCGTGCCGGCTTCCACAGCCACCGCGGGCACCGCGTCGGGCAGCAGCGTTTCCAGGTAGCTCTCGGGCTGCTCCTTGAGCAGCTCGAGGCAGGGTACCGACACCACGCGCGCGAGGGTTCCGCCTTCGGCGAGCCGCTGCGCAGCCCCGCAAGCGAGGCTGACTTCGGAACCGCTCGCGACGATCACCACATCCGGCTCACCGTCCACTTCGCGGACGATATAGCCGCCCTTGCAGACGTCCCTGCGGTCGAAGGTGGCCGGGCGCTCGAGCACCGGCAGGTTTTGCCGCGTCAATGACAGCACCGCGGGCCCGTCGGCACGGTGCATGATGCACGCATACGACATCGCGGTCTCGAGCCCGTCCGCCGGCCGGAAGACCTTGAGCCCGGGAATCAGGCGCAGTGAATCTACCTGCTCGATCGGCTGGTGGGTCGGACCGTCTTCGCCGACGTAGAAGGAGTCGTGCGTGAAGACGAAGATCGAGCGCAGCTTCATCAGCGCGGCGAGGCGGATGGAAGGCCGCACGTAGTCGCTGAAGATCATGAACGTGCCCGAGTAGGGAAGGTAGGTCCCTTCGAGTGCAATCCCGTTGGTGATCGCGCCCATCGCGTGTTCGCGCACACCGAAGTGGATATTGCGCCCGGCGAAGGCCCCCTGGCCTTCGTCGACTCCCACGATGCCGACGCCCTTGATGATCGGCGGCGCAGCCGACCCGGCGAGATCCGCTGACCCGCCCGCCATGTAGGGAATGTGCTCGGAGAGTTTCTGCAATACGGTGCCGCTGTGTTTGCGGGTCGCCGCTTCAGTGTCCATGCCCTCGCACAGCAGCGCGTCGAGATCGGCGGGGATCTCTCGGCCACGCGCCGCATCCCATGCGGCAGCGCGCTGCGGTTGGGCCACACGCCAGGCCTTCGTCCGTTCGTCGAGAGCGAGACGCTCTTCGCGCTTTTCCTGACTGCGTGCGGCAAGGTACTCGCGCACCTCTTCGGGAATGAAGAAGTCCGGCTCGGTCGGCCAACCCATATTCTCCTTGGCACGCGGAATCTCTTCGTTGCCGAGCGGTGAACCGTGGGCCTTGCTCGTCCCTTCGATCGCCTTGCTTCCCAGACCGATCACCGTGCGCACCATCAACAGGCTTGGGCGTCCGGCCTCGCGCTTGGCGCGCTCCAGAGCCTGGCGAATCACCTTGGTGTCCTGCCCGTCGATGCCGTCGATCACGTGCCAGCCGTAGGCTTCGTAGCGGCCCTTCACGTCTTCACTGAAGGAGATCTGGGTCCCACCGTCGATCGTGATCTGGTTGTCGTCGTAGAGGAAGATCAGGTTGCCGAGACCGAGGTGACCCGCGAGCGAAGACGCCTCTCCCGAGATGCCCTCCATCAGACATCCGTCGCCGCACACGCCGTAGATCGTCTGGCAGCCAGGGGCACCGTCACCGTCTCCCGACGCGACGCCGTACTGTGATGCCGTCATGCGGGCGGCGAGGGCCATGCCGACTGCGTGCGCGATGCCCTGCCCGAGCGGCCCCGTCGTCACCTCGACGCCGGGCGTTTCGCCGTACTCGGGATGGCCGGGGGTCTTGGAACCGGGCTGGCGGAACTTCACGAGCTCTTCGAGGGGAAGGTCGTAACCCCACAGATGCAGCAGCGAATAGAGGAGCATCGAGGCGTGCCCGTTCGAAAGCACGAAGCGATCGCGCATCGGCCAGTCGGGATCACTGGAATCGAAGCGCATCTGTGAGTCCCACACTTCGAAGACCGGACCGGCCAACGCCATGGGGGCTCCGGGATGTCCCGAGTTGGCCTTCTGTACGGCGTCGACTGCGAGGAAGCGGATGGTGTTTTCGATTTGTGCGCGGAGCGCGGGGGACAGATCGGTGGGCATACTCTCTCCATCGTCACCGGCCGCAGCGAGAGCGTAGAGGGCGCATCTCTTGGAGTCGGAAGTGACGAACTCAGGCATTGCGCCGGGGGGCGCGGCTGTGGGGGGGCCCAAACCTTCGGGACCTTACTACAAATGCGGCACGACGGGAGGCAGGCGTGAGGAGTCGACCCACGCATTCCGAGCGTCGAGTGCGAGAAGTGCGGACGGGGGCTGGAGGAGGCGGGTCGGGGTGGGCGGGTCGGGGTGGAGGGATTCGAACCCCCGACACTGAACCCCCAAAGTTCAGGCTCTACCAAGCTGAGCTACACCCCGAGGTCGCGAATCCTACCACCGCAAGCCCCGTTCGGCGCGGGGCTCACCCGCGGGTAGCACGCTGTGCCGGCGCGGGTCACGCGTGCTATCCAACTGCCGTTCGATCAACCCCCATCTCGAGCTGTGCAGCGGTACCGAGCGGCGAACCGGACAGAGAGGACGCCCACGCGCCCCTTTCCCCGGACCTCTCGCCTTCTCGCACTTGCATCGCACAACCACCGCAGCCGGATGGCCCAGGAGCATTGCAGCATGAGTACGAGCCCCCTCACCCTCTTCCAGAAGGTCTGGGACACCCACCGCGTCCGGGACCTCCCGACGGGCCAGACCCAGCTCTTCATCGGGACCCATCTCATTCACGAGGTCACGAGTCCGCAGGCGTTCGCGATGATCCGCGAACTCGGCCTCGGTGTGCGCTTCCCGAAGCGCACCTTTGCGACCGTGGATCACATTGTTCCGACCGATACGCGCATCCGACCGCTCTCGGACCCGATGGCCGAAACGATGATGAGCGAACTCGAGAACAATTGCCGCGACTTCGACATCGAGCTGTTCGACATCGCGAGCGGGCAGCAGGGAATCATCCACGTGATCGGACCCGAACAGGGCTTGACCCAGCCGGGGATGACGATCGCCTGCGGCGACAGCCACACGGCGACTCACGGTGCATTCGGTGCGATCGCATTCGGAATCGGCACCAGCCAGGTGCGCGACATCCTCGCAACCCAGACCCTCGCGATGGCCCCCCTCGAGGTCCGCCAAGTCAACGTCACGGGAAAGCTCGGGCCCGGCGTCTACGCCAAGGACGTGACGCTCGCGATCATCCGCGAACTCGGCGTCAACGGGGGTGTGGGATACGCATACGAGTACGCGGGCCCGGTGATCGAGGCCATGACCATGGAAGAGCGCATGACGCTCTGCAACATGGCGATCGAGGGCGGCGCGCGCTGTGGTTACGTCAACCCCGACGAGAAAACCTTCGACTATCTGCGCGGACGGCCAAAGGCACCACAGGGCGAGGCCTTCGATCGCGCGGTCGAGGTCTGGCGCGGCGTTGCGACCGATCCGGGCGCGCAGTTCGACGACAGGGTCCAACTGGACGGCAAAGACATCGAGCCCACCGTCACCTGGGGGATCAATCCCGCCCAGAATCTCGGCGTAAACGAACGCATCCCCAACATGAGTGAGGTGCCCGATGAGGAACGCGCTTCCGTCGCTGAAGCACTCGAGTACATGGACCTAACGCCCGGCAAGCGAATCGCGGGCACGCCCATCGACGTCGCGTTCATCGGCTCCTGCACCAACGGCCGCATTTCCGACATGCGCGAAGCTGCTCGCGTTGCGAAGACTGGCAAGGTGGGGGACGGCGTGCGCGCTCTGGTCGTCCCCGGCTCTCACGAAGTCGCGAAGATGGCCGAAGACGAGGGTCTCGATGAGATCTTCCGCGCCGCCGGCTTCGAGTGGCGCGAGCCGGGCTGCTCGATGTGCCTCGCCATGAATCCCGACAAGCTAAAGGGCCGCGAAATGTGCGCTTCTTCGAGCAACCGCAACTTCAAGGGACGGCAGGGTTCACCCACGGGCCGTACCCTCTTGATGTCACCGGCCATGGTCGCTGCCGCCGCCATTGCCGGCAAGGTGGTCGACGTACGGGAGGTCCTGTAACGATGAGCAACCGATCGATCGACAAGGTGGCGGGGACCGCGTGCGTGTCGCGCGGCGACGACGTCGACACCGACCGCATCATTCCGGCCCGCTTCATGAAGGAAGTCACTTTCGACACCATGGGCGAGCATCTGTTCGAAGACGCCCGCAAGGCGGCGAAGGGCAACCATCCCCTCGATAACGAGGTCTACGAAGGGGCACAGATCCTGATCGTCGGGAAGAACTTCGGCTGCGGTTCGTCGCGCGAGCACGCACCCCAGGCGCTCATGCGGTACGGCTTCAACGGCTTCATCGGCGGCTCGTTCGCGGAGATCTTCGCGGGCAACTGCACGGCGATGGGGCTGGTGTGTGTCACGCTCCCCGACACGGAACTCGCAAAGATCATGGACAGCGTCGAACTCGATCCCGGCCAGCAGATCGCGATCGATATCGACGCGCGCACGGTCACCTACCGTGAGGGCAGCCTCGAGGCCGGCATTCCCGACGGCACACGCAAGCAGCTACTCGAAGGGACGTGGGATGCCATGGGCCTGCTGCTCGACGCCAGCGACGGCATCGAAGCCACCAGCGCCGCCCTACCCTACGTGGCGGGGTATTGATCCCCGCCTACGGCAGCCGCTCGAGGAATCGCCGCAGTACCGGGCCGACCTGATCCGCATGGCTGCGGTGCGGATGGTGGCCAGCGTCGGGCACCATCAGTGATTCCACTTCGGCGACACGTTTCTTCACGACTTCGAATGCGCCGCGGTACTGCTTGTCGCGTTCTCCGAGAATCTGCAGGACCGGCACCGTGATCTTCTCGAGATCATTCATCACGATCTCGTCGTGTTGTAGGGCCATCTTCGCGGCAGGCTTCGGAATGTCGAACGCCGCCGCCGCCTTGTGGACGAAGCCGTTCCATTCCTCGCGGCGTGCGGGATCACGGTAGCCCGGACCCGTTGCGATCAGCACGAGCCCGCGAATGCCCGAGAGATCGCGTACCGCGCGATGTTGGCAGAGATAGCCACCGAGCGAGTGGCCAACGAGCACGACATCGCCACCGACACGCTCGATCATGCGTTCGAGGTCGTCGCGGGCACGCCGCATCGAGTACGCGGCGTCATCGGTCGGCTTCTGCGAATGCCCATGCCCCAGCATGTCCCACCCCCAGGTTTCGAATCCATCCAGGTGCGGGCGGAGTTCGGTCCAGGTCTCCGCGGAGTCGCCGAGGCCGTGGGTGAGGAGGATGGCGGGACCGTCACCTTCACGCTCGAAAGCGATGCCCCGCAGATCAGTTACGGATGAGTCGGACACGGGGTGCGAGCCTAACCGGCACTGCTGGTTCTTCGCAAACGAGGTCGACGGGAGCCTTGGGCCTCGATGCGAATCCAGTTGTCTCTCGACCGACTGGCGGTGCTACAGCTCGAGATGAGCCTTCAGGAACGCCGTCATCCTGGCCCACGCATCCAACGCCGCATCTGGCCGGTAGGCATCGGCATTCGTGTCGTTCATGAATGCGTGTCCCACTCCTTCATAGGTGACGCAGTCGTGAGCAATGCTCGTCGTGGCGAGTTCCCGTTCGAGGGTCGCGATGTCGTCGAGTGGAATGTAGGGATCTTCGGTGCCGAACAGGGCGAGCAGCGGACAGGAGAGATCCCTTGCGGCGGCGATCGGGTCGCGCGGTTTCTTGGGCGGGTCGATGCCACCTTCCCGCTTCATCAGAGAGTGGGAGTAGGAGAGCATCCCGTAGAACGAGACCGCCGCTACAAAGGTGTC
>JAAETT010000541.1 GCA_024228115.1 bacterium | reverse complement strand
GACGGTAGGGCCTTTGGCTAAAAAACAGGCCCCCGGTAAAAAGCCCTGGTATGCGACAGGCTCAGGTTTTATAACGGCTATCGTGCTTGCCAGTGCGGCGTATTCCGAAAAGCCAAGGGGCACTCTGCTTCAAATCGTCAGGGCGGCATATTCCGAAAAACCAAGGGGCACTCTGCTTCAAAATCGTCAGGGCGGCGTATTCAGAAAAGCGAAAGGGGCACTCCGAATGGCAAACAAATAGAACACTGGTCGACCTTAGTATATCAACTTGGGAAAAAAAATTATTCCTAATTTGTGCGCCGACTAAATTAATCTTTCGCGTTGAAACTGTCAAGCAAATGACCTTAACATCAACATGGGAAAAAAATTATTTTCTAATTCCTCATGTCCCTCTACCCCTATTTCGCATTGAAACTGTCAAGCAAATGACCTTAACATCAACATGGGAAAAAAATTATTTTCTAATTCCTTGTGTCCCTCTACCCCCTATCATCAATTTTGCAAGGTAAATCAAACATGTCGAAAATCTGCGTGCGGCGATTTAATCGCGTTCCGTGGGAAAGAAGAAGGAGATTTCAAAACATGT
>JAAETT010000540.1 GCA_024228115.1 bacterium | reverse complement strand
GATCGATCCCGCAGGAGTGCATATGGCTGTTCGTGTAGAATCTCATCGGGTCTCCTTCTGAGCGGATGCTCTGTGTTATGTGCATCCAACCTACTCGATGGCCGAGTGGGTTCAGGAGGGGGCCTGGATGAGGATCAAGGCAATGCAGCTGACCGCCAGGTGCCGTGGTCGAGGGGCGTCGCATGTTCCAGGGCTACGCCCTGGCATGCGTCTTGAGGTGCTTGGCGGCGGGCGCGTATGCTTGTCCCAACATTCCTGGCCTGGCGGCAGCTGATCGCCGGATCCGTTGGGCGGCAGGAGGAAGCGCCCGGATGGCACAGATCGCCCATCTCGTTCGGATTCGTGCAACGCCGGAGAGCGTGTACCGGCGCGTGGCTAGCACGGCCGGCATCGCGGAGTGGTTCACGCAGGCTTCCTCTCCGGACTATCGCAAGGGCGGCACACTGGAGAGAATGGGAGTTCCAACGGGTGATTCGTGTCCGACAAGGGGGTGATTTGACAAGTCCTTCTGGGGAGAATGAGGACTCATTACTAGCGGAGCGCCCATTGGGGTGATCGGAGGCCTGCGCGTCACGCATCTCGTGTTCGTCGGGACCGATCCAGTGTTGCTGCGCTTCGCGGGACTCCATCTCACGCCTTCCGACCGCACGGTGGTGGCCTGGCTGAAGGCCTTCACCCCCCAGATGCTCGAGAAGTTGTCGGAGCTGATCCGGGAGCTCGTGTACGACCAGGTCGAGCGTTGCGGCCTTTCCCGGTTGACGATCGACCGCGATGGAACGGTGCTGCGAACTGGCACGAAGGTCGACGGAGCAGAACGGGGCTTCAACCCGCACCATCTCAAGGATCTCTCCTACTACCCGCCCACGGCGCATCTTACCCAGCACGGCCAGATCCTTCGCGTCTGGAATCGGCCGGGGAACGTGCACGACAGTCACAATGCTGCCGGCTTTCTCGGCGGCGTGTTCGAGGATCTCCGAGGCCGGTTCGGGCATCGCCTTCCAGTGGAGCTACGCATGGACGCGGCCTTCTTTCACCCGGAGATCTTCTCGTTTCTCGACGGAGAACGGGTGGAGTACGCCCTGAAGGCTCCAATGTGGAAGTGGCTCGGCCTGCGATCGAAGGCGACGCCCGCCGAGGTGTACAGGCGGCGGAAGCTGGCGGGAACCCGCCAATCCCCGCAGGTTCCGGCAGCTCTACCTTGTCGATGTCAGTCAGCGTGCGCAATCCGGAAGGCAACGGGCAATTCCCGCCATGGAACCGGAGCACCCTCCAGCGTAGGGTGATCGTGCCTTGGGAAGGCTGTTGCGGGGGAACCATGCACGCAAACTGCTTTCTCAAGTCCACTCTCCGATGTCGAACCCTCCGAGGGCTCTGCACAGCGCTTCGACTCGCGTTCACAGCCCTGGTGCTGGCGGGTGCTCCGGCATCGGCCGCCACGATCAACCAGGTTACGGGAACCAACGGATTGGGTGTTGCCAACGCGCCGTGCGGAATGGCGCCAGGCTTCAACATCCAAGAGATCGACAACGGCCCTGTCGGAGGCGGCTTCTCCTCCTCCGGCAGCAATTGCTCGGTGTCGGTCTCCGCTACGGCGGGGGGCGGCGTCGCAACCGTGACGGCGACCTACCAGAAGGACACGGGCTCCAGTGTGCAGGGGCGAGTGGGTGCCACGGCCTCGAGCTCCTATGAAATCGTCCTGATTGCCCCCAGCGGCTATACCGGCGGCAAGATCCCCTTCAGCTTCGGCGCCGACGTGTCGGGGACCACCTCGGCCTACGCTGCGTCGCTTTCGAGGTTCGGTGGACGTGCAAGCGGTGCCACCCTGACGGCGCAGATCGGCTTCACCGG
Organism: bacterium; assembly: GCA_024228115.1. Lineage (NCBI taxonomy): Bacteria > bacterium. The sequence continues at coordinate 36,171 of JAAETT010000540.1, read as the reverse complement.
GTTCACTTCCAACTTCTCCACCGTCACCATGACGGACACCGCCTCCGCCAGCGCGGCGGCATCAGCCAACCTCAGCCAGCCCGTGGACACAGACACGGATTCGTTGGGGGCCACCCTACAGACAGGGGTCGCGATGATCGATCCGACCCGCAGGCTGACGATCGGGATGTCCCTTTCCGCCGGCGCAGGCGCCAACGGCCATGCGGACTTCGATGCGCTCGCCATCGTGGATGCGGCGAACTCGCTGACCTTCGCCAGCGGTCGGCCGGCCTTCGACCTCCCGCCAGGCTGGAGCGTCGACGTGGCGGACGCGAACATCTTCGACAACGTCTGGTATGACCCGCGCGCCGTGCCTGAAGCACGCGCGAGTTGGCTCATCGCGATGGCGGGTTTGGCCGCGTGCCTCTCCGGAAGACGCGTGCGCAGGGGAAGAGAGTAGGAAGGAAGCAGGGCGTGATGGCCGACGCCTGAAGACCGCTTCTTGCCCCTGGAGCTCGCACCTCAGAGAAAGACGAGGGCATTCAACGTGATCGCCTTGGCGACCGCCTCGGTCGTGGTGTCCGCAGCGAGCTTCTCCCGGGCGCAGCGAAGGGTCTGCCGGAGCGCCCGTTCGCTCATCCCCATCGCATCGGCCGACGCCACCGTGCTGCGCCCAACGGCCATGGATGCGAGAGCGTCGCGTTCCCGCGTGGTCAACCCCGCGGTTCGGGCCAACACCCCAAGAGAGAAGGCGAGGCCCTGCAAGAGGAGGAGTCGATTGCGAATCAGCGCGATTCGCGCTTCCTCCCCGGCCTCCGGGCCGTCGGCGCTGGCTTTGCAGAAGGTGGAGAGCACGACGTAGCCCACGCCGAACGGGGAGCCGACCGTGATCCCCCGTCGAAGCGAGGCTCGACGGCACGCCGCGGCCACCCCCGGCGAGATCAGGCGCTGGTCGTCGAGATCGACGACCAGCGGCACGTCCGGCTCGTCGAAGATGCGCGCCGCGATGCGCAGCTGGGTGATCCCACCGTCCTCCCGGAAGGCATGCAGAAGGCGGGACGGTGCGGAGTGGGCCCGGATCACGTCCCTCTTGCGAAAGCTGGCTGCCGCCATCGGGACGAAGTAATAGAAAAGCGCTTCGATTCCGTCGTCGCGAAGATCCTCTCTGAGTCGATCGAGCATCGCCTCGAGGGCCTCGGCCGTGCGCAGATCCTGCACCAGGCCCGGGGCCCGCGCCTCATCGCGTGGGTCCCCGACAGGCAGGACGACACCAAAGGAATCCGGAATGCGAGCGGTGGCCTCATCCTTGGCGCGGAGGACTGCGACTGCCGCCTCGCGGGTCGTGGCGACGCCGAGCTTGCGCCGGAGTCCCAGCAGGTGCTTCTCGGCTGTGGACATCGCGATCTCGAGTCGCTCTGCGATCTCCTGCGCCGAGAGCCCGCGCCCGAGGAGCGTGGCACAGGTGGACTCGCGCTCCGTCAGTCCGTAGCGCTCGGCCAGTCGATGATCGATCGTGAGCTGTCCATCCCGGGTTCCGTGCAGCGTTTCGCTCGGCTTGATCCTGCGCATCCAACTCGGATCCTGGTCGATGGGCGAGACCCTGTCTCGCGTGAAGCCGGTAGACAACTCGGCCCGCTGGAGGCCATTCTATCGGATTCCGGCTCGATCCGAGGCGAATCGACGAACGCACGTTCCCACAGGGGTTGCCCTGTAGGCGATTCGTCCCCGCCCCCCCGGGTGTGTGTTCTTCTTCTTGTCAAGGCACACCCCTTATCGCACATGGATCCCCTGTTGGAGTTCCTCTCCCTCCCGGATCACTTCTACGCCGACCACTTCGGCACCGACGACTTCCAGAGCTTCTCGCACTTCGTCTCCTACGTGGGGTGCGCGGTCATGAACCCCCTCTTCCAGGCCCGGGCCCGCCGACACCGGAACTTCGACGAGGAGACGGGGCTCCCCAACGCGAGCTACATCTCCAAGCGCATTCACGGGGAGATCTCGCGCAGCCAGGGTCGCGAGCACGCCCTGGCCCTGGCGGTGTGCCGCATCGAGAACCTGGAAGCGATCTGTCGAGAATAGGAGTTCCAACGGGTGATTCGTGTCCGATACGGGGGTGATTTGACAAGTCCCTCTGGGGAGAATGAGGACTCATCGCTAGCGGAGCGCCCATTGGGAATCACGCCCGCATCCGCTCGTGTCTCGGTCGCCGGCTGTGGTTGAGCACCAGGCTTCGAACCTGGGGGTCGGGGGTTCGAATCGACCTTTCTGTGCCGCATCGTCGCCGGATGGGTTCGGCACCGCCATTGGCTGGCAGCATTCCGGAGGAGGAAGACCGCAACCTCCCTTTCTGCGCCCGGCGGTGGCTTCGGCTTCCGCCATTCCGGATTGAACCACCGGGCCACCCCCGACGACTCAGATGTGAGATGGTCTGTCTCCGGGAGGAAACCGATGTCGATTCGAGCGATGCAATGGGTCCTGGTGCTCGCCCTTACCTGCCTGGTCGCGGCCTCGGGCGCGGCGCAGGTCCGCGAAGACCTGCTCGAGGGAGATCCGCTCGGTGGGCAGGGCAAGGTGACGAGCCCCGTGCCGGCGCAGGATCCCGACGCGCCGCAGAAGCGGGTTCCGAAGCCGAAGCGGCACGACCCGCGCAAAGGCAAGGTGCCCGAGGAGGTCACCACGCCGGGCGCCGTGAGGCCTTCGCCAATGCGGCCGGGAATGGGGCAGCTCGATCCGAACCAGGTCGATAGCCGGCCGAAAGCCGATATCGGCATCCGCATCGTCGAGGCCGTCCTGCCTCGGGTCGAGGTCGTCGTCGAGGTGAAGAACAACGGTCCCACTGCGCTCGCCCGCAAGGCGATCGTCTCCGTGCGCGTCGACGCGGGCGACGCCTGCGACTGGCCTAGTGGCAATCCCGTCGTTCCGGTCTCAGGCCTCCGAGTGGGTGAGACGCGCCAAGTCGTCGTTCGCACCCGCAACCCGCGATGCTCCGAGCGTTATACCCGCCCGCGCGAAGAACTCTCGGTGCATGCATCCGTGAGCCCCTCGATGCGGCGTGGCGAAGGCTATGCGGATCCGAACCCGGCGAACGATCGGGTGTCCGCGCGTCTGGTGGAGGTGCTCCGCGATGATCGCCAAACGCCGGCCGCGCGTGGGGAGCGAAGGGTGCGCGTCAAGCTCTCGAATCTCGTCTTCTGGATGCGCTGCGGCCGGGGTGCCGGCGACGTCTGCGAGATCGAGTGGATCAAGACCCAGCTTCACAACGCAAGCGAAACGACCCATGACCACCCGAATCTCGGCATCATGCAGTCTGGACGATCGGGAGACCGGCTCGCACACAGCCCAAGCCATCTCAAGGTGCGGGATGGCGATCTCGTGGGAGTCCCGCACGCGGCGACGGCTGAAGCCTATGCCTACGAGGGCGAGACGATCGAGTTCGTGATGAAGGCGCGGGACATGGACTGCAGTCGAGACCGGGATTGCCGCCGTGGCAATACGGGCAAGCGCGTCCACCGCTTCCAGGTTCCTCACTTCTGGCCGGGCTTCCCGGGCAACTGCGACGCCAGGCAGTCGGTTCACGAGATGAGGGGCTGGAGCAGCTCTGGGGAGGTCGGCGGAACGCCGCATCCGCGTATCCAGCCGGAGGGCCACGAAGTCTACCCTGCGCAGATCTGCTTCGAGCCTGTCGCGGAGGGCCGCTCGGGGTTCTGAGCTGGGGCATCGGCTCCCCCGGCAAGCGCCCGAGGAAACCTTCGGGCGTTGCACGGCGTCTACCGTGTCGATCGAACGACCCGCAGCGGGAACTCCCCACGGGGACATCCGGCCTTGCCCCTCGCACGACGCGGGCTAAATACCCGCCCATGCCCCCCAAAGGCCTGGACCTCTCTCGCTCGAAAGAGCTCTTCCGCCGCGCCAAGCGTTTCATCCCTGGCGGCGTGAACAGCCCGGTGCGAGCGTACGGAGCGGTTGGCGGTACGCCGCCTTTCATCGCTTCCGGCAAGGGAGCCCATGTCACCGATGTGGATGGCAATCGTTACATCGATTACGTGGGTTCCTGGGGGCCGCTGATCCTCGGCCACTCGGACGCGCGTGTCGTACGGGCGGTCAAGCAAGCCGCCTCGGCAGGCACGAGTTTCGGTGCGCCGACCGAGGGCGAAATCGAAATCGCAGAACAGGTCTGCAAGGCCGTTCCCAGCGTGCAGCAGGTGCGCTTCGTGTCGTCGGGCACGGAAGCCACGATGAGCGCGATTCGTCTGGCCCGGGCTGCGACCGGCCGCAAGAAGATCCTGAAATTCACCGGCTGCTATCACGGCCATTCGGATGCGCTGCTGGTAGGCGCCGGCTCCGGCGTCGCCACCCTCGGTATTCCCGGCTCCCCCGGTGTACCGGAAGAGTTCGTGAAGCTCACCATTCAAGCGGCCTTCAACGATCTCTCGTCGGTGGCGGCGGCCTTCAAGCATCACGGTGCGGATCTGGCCTGCGTGTTGGTCGAGCCGGTGGCGGGCAACATGGGCTGCGTGCCACCCCTGCCGGGCTTCCTGCAGGGCCTGCGGGATCTTTGCGATCGGCACGGTGCACTACTCATCTTCGACGAGGTGATGACCGGTTTCCGGGTCGCCTGGGGCGGGGCCCAGTGCCTCTACAAGGTGAAGCCGGATCTCACGACGTTCGGCAAGGTGATCGGCGGGGGCTTGCCGGCTGCGGCCTACGGCGGGCGCAGGGACCTGATGCGGGAGATCGCTCCAGCCGGGCCGGTCTACCAGGCGGGGACACTCTCGGGAAATCCACTGGCGGTGGCCGCCGGGCGGGAGACCCTTCGACGCCTGGCCGAGCCCGGAGTCTACGACGCCCTGGCCGAGAAGACCGCCTTCCTGACCGAGGGCCTGGCCCAGCGCGCCAAGGCGGCAGATATCGAGTTCACCACCACCGCGGTCGGCGGGATGTTCGGGTTCTTCTTCCACCCCGGCCCGGTGCGGAACTTCGAGGACGCCAAGAAGGCTCACGAGGCCCGCTTCCAGGTCTTTTTCAAGAGCCTGCTGGAGCAGGGGGTCTATCTGGCGCCCTCTCCGTTCGAGGCGGCTTTCGTCTCCCTGGCCCATCGTCCCTCGGAGCTTTGCGAGACCCTCCAAGCGGCTGAAATCGCGTTCGAAAAGGCCGCTCGGGTGCGTTGAGGCCCTCCGGGCCATCGGCTAGGATCCGCGCCGCTTCCCTACCGGGGTTGGCTCGGCCAGTCCCCGGAGGCAGGTACAGATCGTGAAGCAGGATCAGTTCGGCCAGCATGGCCAGGACGGTCGGGACGACGGGTCCGACGGAAGCCTCCCCGGTGGGGGCAGCCGCGCGATGGCCCGCGCCAGCGAGGCCGTTCTTGCCATCCCCATTGGTGGGGGCATCGGCTGGGCGGTGGATCGTTGGCTCGGGACGGATCCCTGGCTGGTGATGATCGGTCTGGGATTGGGATTCGCCGCATTCGTTCGGAACCTGCTCCGGCTCCGAAAGATGGTCGAGGCTGAAGCGCTCGCCGCACCGCAACAAGATGAAGACCCAGCCGCCTGGCTGGAACCGAACAACGATGACGACCACCCGGGTTGGATGATCCTGGGCGACAGAGACGATGACGACTCAACCGATTGACACCATGCAGCAAGGCTCCGTGCTCGGCTGGAACCTCGCGTTTTCCGCGGGGGCCACGGCGGCGTCCTATGCGTGGGTGTCTCCGCGTTTCGCGTTTGCGTTGGCGCTGGGTGCGGGCCTCGAGGTGATGAACTTCCGTTCCCTCTACAGCTCCTGTCATCGGATCTTCGGCATGGGAACCGAGGGCGTTTCTGGCGCAGGGCCTGCTGTGGGAGCCTTCGGTTTGCGCTTCCTGCTGCTGGCCGCCGTGTTGTTCTTTGCCCTTCGCGAGGGCATGCACCCGGTCGGCCTGCTCGTGGGGCTCTCCCTGATCATGCCCGCGGTCGTGGTCGCGGCCTGGCGCTCCCGCCCGGCGATCGATCCGACCGCTCCCGCTCTGCCCGACGACGATCCCGCATGGGATATCTGGAACCCCTGGCTGGCCCATGAGAACGCGCCGCCGGATGAAGAAGAGGACGAGATTTCGTGAACGTCTTCCATGGCCTCGAGCATGCGACCCACATTCCGTGGGTGATCTGGTCTTCGCTGTTCGCCGGCGGCTTGCTGCTACTGACCGGCGTGATGATTCGCTCCAAGCTCGCCTCGGCCAACGGCGGGGTCATTCCCGATGAGGGATTCACCCTTCGCAACGTCATCGAGTTGCTGGTCGAGATGCTCTCTGGCCTCGCGCAGGAGAACATGGGCCCGAACTGGCGGAAGTACTTCCCCTTCATCGGGACGCTCTTCCTGTTCATCCTGTTCTCGAACCTGCTCGGGCTGATTCCGACCCTCGACGGCGCTACCAGCAGCGCGGGCACCACCTGGGCGTGGGCGATCATCTCGTTCGTGATCCACCAGTACGTTGGAATCAAAGAGCACGGCTGGTCCTATGTGAACCACTTCCTCGGACCCAGCCTGTATGACCTCAAGCTAGGCGAGAAGACCTACCACCTCAGACTGATGGCACCGCTCTATGCGCCCATCGAGCTGCTCTCGCATCTCTCTCGGGTCTTCACGCTTGCAGTCCGACTGCTGGCGAACATGTTCGCTGACCACACGGTGGTCGCGGTCTGGCTCGGTCTCGTTCCGGTCGTCGTACCGGCCATTTTCATGGGTCTGGGCGTGCTCGTCGCGTTCCTCCAGGCCTATGTGTTCGCGATGCTTTCGATGATCTACATCGGCTTGGCCCTCGAAGAGGCGCACTAGCTCTCACCAAGGAGATCCTTCCCAATGCGTAAGTTCGGCAACCTTCTTCTCTGGACGCTCGTCGTCTACCTCGTGCCCATGGCGGCCTTCGCGCAGGACGGCAGCGGCGGCGGCGACGCCAGCTGGGGCTACGCCCTCGGTGCTGGGATCGCGATCGGCTTCGCGGGTCTCGGCTGCGGCATCGGCCAGGGCCTGACCGCCGGCAACACCACTGCGGGTATCGCTCGCAACCCGGGTGCGGCCGGAGCGATGTTCACCAACTTCATCCTGGGCATGGTCCTGATCGAGTCGATCGCGATCTACGGCCTCGTGATTGGCTTCCTGCTCCAGGGCAAGATCCAATAGTTTCGGCAATCACTGCCTGAACGGCGGCCCGGTGGCTTCGCGCTGCCGGGCCGTTCGTCATTTCAGGGGCGGAAGTGAAGCCTCCGGGTGGGAGCAGCGACGCGGGGCTCACCCCGTGTTGATTCCCCGAGCCGCAACCAAGCTCCCGCCCGGAGGCTTCTGCCCGCGTGATCCCCGGTCCCGTCGAGGGATGCTTGCGGGCGGACGCCGTGAAGCGTCATGCCATTTCGTAATCGCAATCCACGTGCCACTCTCTGCCGGTGCACGATTGCATCGAATCACGAACACCAACGCGGAGTTGCAGAACCGGGCAACCCGCGCCTGGCGATCGCCGTGAACCTAGCCGGGGAGACATGCCGTGAACTCAGGTGCGCGGGGTGTGTTCATCGTCTTCGAAGGCGTCGATGGCAGCGGCAAATCGACCCAGGTGGCGAGGCTGGTTGCGTGGCTGGAAGAAGCGGGACACACAGTGGTGGCCACCCGGGAACCACACGATTGCGAGGCCGGGCGGCGGATTCGCGAGATGGCGCGCAGTGGCAAGCGCGTGAGCGCCGAGCAGGAACTGGCCTGGTTCCAGGAGCAGCGTCGCCTGCACGTGCGCGATGTGATCGAGCCCGCGCTGGCGGCCGGCCACATCGTGGTATGTGATCGCTACTACTTTTCTTCGGCCGCCTACCAAGGCGCGCGGGGCTTGGATCCTGAGCGCATCTTGAGAGAGAGCGAGACGGAATTTCCGACGCCGGATCTCGTGTTGTACCTCGATCTTGCGCCGAAAGCCGGGCTGGAACGCGTGGCCTCCCGCGGCGACCCAGCCGAACCGGTGTTCGAAGACCAGGAGCGCCTCCAGGCGGTGGCTGAAATCTACCGCTCCTTCGCATTTCCGTTCTTCATGCGCGTGGACGCGAGCGGATCGGAGGAAACCGTGGCCGCTTCCCTGCAACAGATCGTTTCTGAGCATCTCGGCCGGGTCGTGTAGACTTCCAAGCCATGCCGGAGCATTCGCAAGCTGCCGAGGCCGATCTGGCCCGTCGTTACCTGGCGATCCGAGAAGCCACCCGAGCGCTCGTCGCTCCACTTTCGCCGGAGGATTGCACCGCGCAATCGATGACCGAGGCGAGCCCGGTGAAGTGGCATCTCGCCCACACCAGCTGGTTCTTCGAGACCTTCATCCTGGAGCAAAGCGAAGACGGCTTCAGACCCTTCCATCCGGAATTTCGCGTGCTCTTCAACTCCTACTACAACGCGGTCGGGGATCAGTTCTTTCGCCCGGAGCGCGGCCTGGTCACTCGACCCGGGCTCGCAGAGGTGATGGCCTACCGGGAGCACGTGGACGCGGCCATGTTGCGCCTGCTCGAGGCGGGTGCGCTCAGTACATCGGAGCAGGGCGTGGTCGAAGTAGGTCTTCACCACGAGCAGCAACACCAGGAGCTGATTCTCACCGATGTGAAACATCTGCTCGCGCGCAATCCCAGTCATCCCGCCTACCGCGAAGATCTCGAAACTCCTCACGAGGGATCGGTCGAAACGTTGGGTTGGCATGCCGTGCCCGGTGGGATCCATCAGGTGGGCTACGCGGGCCCGGGTTTTGCGTTCGACAACGAAGCGCCCCAACACGAAGTCCTGTTGCGGGAGGCCCGGCTTGCTTCGCGCCTGGTGACGAACGGGGAGTTCCTCGAGTTCATCGAGGACGGCGGCTATCGTCGGCCAGAGCATTGGTTATCCGACGGCTGGGCGACGGTGAACGAGCGCGGATGGTGCGCGCCCCTCTACTGGTTCGATGAAGACGGTGCCCGGTGTATCCAGACGCTCGGCGGGCCTCGGGGGCTTTGCCTGAGCGAGCCGGTCACACACGTGAGCGCCTACGAAGCCGATGCCTACGCCCGCTGGGCCGGCGCACGCTTGCCCACCGAGCAGGAGTGGGAGGTCGTTGCGGCATCCCAGCCGATGAAGGGAAATTTTGTCGAGAACGCCCGATTCCATCCCACCCCGGCACCGACGGGTGAACCTGCGGATGGCCCACGCCAGCTCTTCGGGGATACGTGGGAGTGGACGGCCAGCGCCTACTCACCCTATCCCGGCTATCGGGCTGCGCCTGGTGCGATCGGCGAGTACAACGGCAAGTTCATGGTCAACCAGCTCGTACTCCGCGGCGGCTCCTGCGCAACCTCGAACGCCCACCTCCGGCCGACCTACCGCAATTTCTTCTACCCGGACGCCCGCTGGCAATTCAGCGGAATCCGCCTCGCTCGCGACGAGTAACTCAACAGCGAGGACGGGGTTTACAATTGACTTCTTTGGCGGCAGAGCCGCCAAAGAAGTCAATTGTAAACCCCGTCCTCGCTGTTGACGTATTCGGTGTCGACCCCCGGGGGTTGTGACATTTCGATGGGGCTCACACCACATACCCCCTAGTAGCAGTGGAGGGTCCCGATGCGTGTTTTCCTGGTCGTGCTGGTTCTGCTCGTTTCGGGTCCGGCTCTGGCGGCACCGCTGATCCTCAACGAATACAACGCGGTCAGTGAGGACAAGCTGCTCAAGAACGGCGCCTCGGATCCGTTTCTGGGGACACCGCCGGGCACGCCGGTGGATGGGAACGGCTCGCTGGGGCTGCCCGTGGGCGAGCAGAACGATTGGCTGGAGCTGGTGGTCGTCGCCGATGGTCTGGACATCCGGGGCTGGAGCCTTCAGCTGATCGACGATGGCAATCCGGCTCAGCTCGTCACGTTCACGGCCGATCCGCTCTGGGCCAACCTTGCGGCCGGAACGATCATCGTCGTCTTCGAAGCCGACGACATCCCTGAAGACACGGATGCGACGGATCATCGGCTCGCAGTACGCGTGAACGGCAACGCGAGCACGCTCCCGACGTTCGTGGTGCCACAGGTCGACATCGATGTTTCGAACAAGGATTTCGAGCTGACGATCCTGGACGATCGTGGGCGGGTGATGTTCGGACCGACCGGCGAGGTCATCATCGGTGGCGGCATCGGCAGCACCGAGGTGTTCAAGCTCGAGACGGATCCGAGCGCTCTCGTGACCGAGGCCGACCTCGGATACAACGACGGTACTTCGAGCACGTTCGGCGCGCCGAACCTGTTCAGCGCGGGAACCCTTGTGCAGGATTTCTCGCTTCTGCGAGGTGGGACGCCGATCCTCGATGCCGATTTCGACGGTATCGCCGACTGCCGGGACATCTGCAGGGACGTCTTCAACCCGGCCCAGGAGAACTCCGATGGCGACGGAGCAGGCAACGCCTGCGATCCGGACTTCGACAACGACGGCGTCGTTGGCACCAGTGATTTCAACGCGCTCCGCGCCAACCTGGGTCTTGGGCTGGGCGACCCGGGCTACGACGATCTCTTCGACCTGAACGACGATCAGGCGATCGACATCCTCGACGTAAACGCATTGAACGCGCTCTTTGGTCAACCGCCGGGCCCCGGTGCCGTCGCTGACCCGTTGTGTGACGTCACCGATCCCACCGACGCGATCTTCGACCCGACGATCGTCCTGAATGTGGACATCCAGATCACGCAGGCTGACTGGGACGCACTGCGGGTCCAGACCCGCCTCCTGGAGGAATCTCTCACTTGCCAGGAAGTGGCACCGACCAGCCCCTTCACCTACTACCCCGCAACGGTGACCGTCGATGGCCAGGTCCTCACGAACGTCGGCGTGCGCAAGAAGGGGTTCCAGGGCTCGCTGAGTTCCTCCCGCCCGTCACTCAAGGTCGACTTCACCGAGTTCGTTCCGGGGCAGAAGTACAAGGGCCTGGATCGTCTGACGCTGAACAACATGCGCCAGGACGCGACGAGCATGAATACCTGCTTGTCCTACTACGCGATGCGGCAGGCCGGTGTGCCCGCGCCGCGTTGCAACTACGCCAAGGTGACCGTCAACGGCGTGCCGATGGGCATCTTCGCCAACGTCGAGAGCATCAAGAACCCGTTCCTGATCCGGAACTTCGGGACAGCTCAGGGGAATCTCTACGAGGGGGCCGTCGCCGATCTGCGCTCGAGCTTCTTCGGACGTTTCGAGATCAAGAACGGAGGCGATCGCGTCGACCTCCTCCGGCTCGCCCATCTGCTCGAGAAGAGCGATGCGGAGATCGCCCTCGAGCTCGGCAATCACATGGACGTGGACGCGTTCATGACGTTCTGGGCGATGGAGGGATTGATCGGCCATTGGGACGGATACAACGGCCCCAACAACAACAACTTCTACGTCTACAACGATCCAGCCACCAAGTTGCGGTTCTTCCCTTGGGGTGCTGACGCGACCTTCGGGGAGTTCGGTGGCTTCGTGAATCCGGCACCGATTTCCCCCTCGATCTTCCTCGACTCTCAGCTCTCCAGCCGCCTGTTCCAGATCCCCGCATTCCGGACGCAGTACCTGGTGGAGCTTCAGGCCCTTCGGGCACAACTCTTTCCCCAGGGTGGGAGTGCGGCGATGATCGCCGAAGTGGATCGCATGGAGTCGCAGGTCAACGATCCAGGCGACCCGTGGTTCGACCCGGCTCGGACGCTGGCCATCGATGAGGTCCGTCAGTGGGTGATCAATCGCTTCGACCACGTCGAAGCGGAACTGCTCGCGCTGCCGACGGCAAGTCCGCTCGGATCTCGCTTCTGCGTTGCACCCCTGGACCCCACGGACTCGGTCATCATGGACGTGGATACGCTCGTCACCGATACCGGCGCCAACCCGCTTGCGTGTGTGACATGCACCACTGCACAGGTGACGATCGGAGGTGTCACGCGAGTGCCTCCGACGTTCTTCCCGAACCCCCTGCAGGCCTTCGACAGGCTTGTCAACGCGGGCGGTGGATCGGAGTTCGGGCTGCTGTCCGTCATCGGGGACGTTCCCAACTCGACGATCGTGTTGGCCTCGGTCGATGAGACGTTGGTTCCGCAAATGCTTCCCGCCACGGTGCCGATCATCGATGGCCTCGGCAATGGCCTCGTGGGGGAGGCCCCGTTCGCGGATCCCACGGCGTTCAGCCTTCTCGGCTTCCTCACGCGTGCCCAGCTCCATCTCACGGCCTTTGGTGTCAACCCGGGCGATGCCGTGGTCGGTCAACTCACCGCGGACATCGTATCGTTCACGCCGGCTCCGGTGAACCCGCTGCCCCCGCTCCCGGTGGGAGGCGGCGGTAGTACCAGCGCCTGCGGAGTGGGCGCCGAGCTTGGAATCGTGATCCCGCTGCTGGCTTTATGGCGCCGCCGTCGCAGGGGCCACGCGTTTGGGCTCGCGACGACCGTCCTCTTCGTGGTCGTGATGCTGACGGCTCCTCAGGCTGCGGAAGCCACACCGATGGTCGAGTTGTTGTTCACCACACACAACGGCGGAGCCATTGCGCCGACGGCGAACGTGAACGCCGTTGCGGGCGATACCCTGGAGGCCCTACTTCGGGTCACGGCGGATGCGACCGGTGTGAGCAGCTACGGCCTCTCGGTGCGCTTCGATGCCGACGGTGCCAACGAACTCGATCTGGTGGGCGCAATCGAGCTGCTCGACACGGCCTTCAACATTGATCTCGGCGGCTCGGGCCCGCTCTCCACGACCGAGAGCGGAAGCGGCACAGCCGGCGAGCTCTTGAGTTTCGCAGCGGGGGCGACGGGTGTGGGTGTCGTGAATGCCAGCTTCGTCGTTGCGCTCTTGTCGTTCAGCGTGACGGCCAACGTGGTGCCGGATGGGATCGACCTGATGGCAGGCTTCTTCAACACCGGCACCGACGGCCTCTTCGGAAGCGGAGGCGAAGCGCTGGCAGCCTCGACGATCTTCAGTGGCGCGTCTGTTCCCGAACCCGCAACCATTCTGCTACTGGCCGTATCTGCCGCAGCCCTCAGACGGCGAAAAGTCAACTAGCGGGGACGGGGTTTACAATTGACTTGTTTGGCGGCAGCGCCGCCAAACAAGTCAATTGTAAACCCCGTCCCCGCTAGTTGAGTTGTTGAGGTGGCGCATCTTTGCGATGGCCCAGGCGATGAGGAGTGCGGCGGGTAGCAACAGGGCGGGGTGGGTGTGGCTGTCGAGGGTCGTGAAGCCTTGGATCGGGAAGTCTTCGGCGACGGATAGGGCCAGGATCTCGATGCTGTTCATCAGGCCCTGGAGGAGGATGCCTGGCAACAGGGAGCCGGTCGCCAGGCGTAGGGCGCCGAGGACCCCGCCCAACACGAGCATCTGGAGGACGACAACCACGGCGCCGTACTCGCTCGTCGGGCCGGTAAGCCCCCTCGAGAGGCTGAAGAGCAGCGTGCTCAGCAGCACTCCCCAGCCCGGGCCGAGATGAGCCACCACTCCCTGCTGGATGACACCGCGAAAGAAGAATTCCTCGACGACCGGCCGGAGCAGAACGACGAAGAGGGCGATCTCGAGGGAACGCAGGCCTTCGCTGATGCCATTCGAGCCGGGCTCCGGGGGCGGCGTCGGTTCCGGTCGCTCGAGCCAGAGGGCCACGATGTTCTCGAGCTCCGAGAGCCAGAGAACGAGCGGGACCAACATCAGCACGATCAGGAGTCGTTTCAGGGGCACGCCACATAGGCCCAGGTGCTGGTCTGCCGGCGCGGGCACCCGCCGCGCTGCCAGACTTCCGACGCCGCCAAAGCCCACGACGGTGCCCGCGGCGAGCCCAGCGACGATGTGGCCCGCCGTGAAGAAGGGCGCCACCACGAGCAACATCACCATCAGGGCAGCCAAAGTGAGCGCCGTCGCGATCGCCGGGCTGGGGAAGGCCTCGGGATCTTCGGCGGAGTTCATTTCAGAACGCTCTGCAGCGCACGCCCGGTATGGCTCTCCGGATTTCCGGCGACCTGTGCCGGGGTGCCTTCCGCGACGATCCGACCACCCTCCGCTCCGCCTTCGGGGCCGAGATCGATGACGTGGTCGGCCGTCTTGATGACATCGAGGTGATGTTCGATGACGACGACTGTGTTGCCGCGCAACACCAACTCATGCAGGACGGCAAGCAGGCGTTCGACGTCGGCAAAGTGGAGTCCCGTCGTAGGTTCGTCGAGCAGGTACAAGGTTCGTCCGGTGCTGCGTCTGGCCAGCTCCCGGGAGAGCTTGATGCGCTGGGCTTCACCGCCGGAAAGCGTCGTCGCCGGCTGACCCAGATGGACGTACCCCAGGCCGACATCGGCCATGGTGCGCAAGGGTCGCAGAACCCGTGGCACGTTCTCCATGAATGACAGCGCTTCCTCGACGCTCATCTCGAGCACGTCCGCGATGTTCTTGCCCTTGAAGGTGATCTCGAGGGTTTCCCGGTTGTAGCGCCTGCCACGGCAGACTTCGCATTCCGTGAACAAGTCCGGCAGGAAGTGCATCTCGACCCGGATCAGGCCGTCGCCCTGACAGGATTCGCAGCGGCCGCCCTTCACGTTGAAGGAGAACCGCCCCGGCCCGTAGCCGCGCACCCGGGCCTCAGGCACCTGACTGAAGAGCTGACGGATGCCGTCGAACGCGCCGGTATAGGTGACCGGATTGCTGCGCGGCGTACGCCCGATCGGGCTCTGGTCGATCAGCGTCACCTTGTCGAGGGCTTCGACACCATCGAGGCGATCGAATGTGCCAGGGATCGCTTCGGCCCGATGGAGCGTGCGCGCCAATGCCCGGTGGAGTGTATCGCTGATCAAGGTGGATTTTCCGGAACCGGATACGCCGGTGACGACCGTGAAGCGACCGAGGGGCAGCTCGAGATCGAGATTCCGGAGATTGTGTTGTCTGCAACCGAGAAGGCGCAAGAGAGGCGCGTCTTCCAGACTGCGCGGTTCCCTCAGAGGAATGCAGCGTCGGCCTGAGAGGTAAGCGCCGGTGAGGGAGGATGGATCGTTCTCGATCGCAGCCGGAGTCCCTTCGGCGGTCAACTCGCCGCCGTGCACGCCAGCGCCGGGCCCCATATCGATGACCCAATCCGCCAGCCGGATCGTCGCTTCATCGTGCTCGACCACCAGCACCGTGTTTCCCGCATCGCGCAGCTTGATGAGGCTCGCGAGTAGCCGCTCGTTATCCCGGGGATGCAGGCCGATCGATGGCTCGTCCAGGATGTAGAGTACGCCTAACAAATGAGAACCGACCTGGGTCGCGAGACGAATGCGTTGGCTCTCGCCACCTGAAAGTGTCGTGCTGGCCCGATCGAGCGTGAGGTACGAAACGCCGACGTCGATCAGGAAGCCCAAGCGCTCGCGGATTTCCTTCAAGACGAGATCGGCGATGGCGCGCTGGGTCGCGCCGAGTTCGAGCTTCTCGAGAAAATCGGCAACCTCTGCGATTCCACGGGCCTGGAGTTCGTGGATGGCGAGGCCGGGCTCTCCGAGCCGAACATGCCGAGCGGCCCGGCCGACCCGCGCACCCTCGCACTCGGGGCACGGCCCGGGGCGCGTGTACTTTGCGAGATCGTCATGGCTGGTCTCGCCGTCGCGTCGACGACGCTCGAGCTCGCCGATCACACCGTCGAAGCGGCGCTGGATGGTCTGGCGTCGCCGAATGCGGAACGGGATCTCTGCTTTCCCCGTGCCGTGCAAGAGGGCTCGTTGGACGCGCTTGGGAAGATCTTCCCAAGCGGTGTCCGGATCGATCTCCAGGTGAGCGGCGACGCCCTCGAGCAACCGTTTGTAGTAGCGGCCCATGCGCTTCCCGCCCCAGGCTGCGATGGCGCCATCGGCCAGGCTCCGGCTCGGATCCGGGATGATCTTCTCCGGGTCGAGCTCGTCGCAGGTGCCGAGCCCACCGCAGCGCGGGCAAGCACCTGCCGGGCTGTTGAAGGAGAAAAGCCGCGGGGCGAGCTCCGGATAGGAGACACCGCAGTCGATGCAGGCATTGGCCTGGCTCAGCAGTTCGCAGGCATCGCCGCACTCGATCTTGGCCAGACCATCCGCCATGCGTAGCGCCGTCTCGATCGAATCCGCGATGCGTGCTCGCGCCGCCTCCTTGACCACCACCCTGTCGATGACGAGATCGATGTCGTGGCTCTGCTGGCGGGCGAGTTGGATCGGCTCCGAGAGATCGCGCATCTCGCCATCGATGCGCGCACGTACGAAGCCCTGCTCGGCGAAGCGGGCCAGCTCTTTCTTGTAGGCGCCCTTGCGTCCGCGAATGACCGGCGCGAGCAGCGAGACCTTCGCGCCCTCGCCGAGCCCGAGCACCCGCTCGGCCATCTCCTGCACGGTCTGCTGGGTGATGGGCTTGTCGCAACTCCAGCAATGGGGGCGCCCGATCCGGGCGTAGAGCAGGCGCAGATAATCGGAGAGCTCGGTGATCGTTCCGACCGTCGACCGGGGACTGCGCGTGATGCCGCGCTGCTCGATCGAGATGGCGGGCGAGAGCCCATCGATGGAATCGACATCCGGCTTGGCCATCTGATCGAGGAATTGACGAGCATAGGCGGAGAGGC
Source organism: bacterium (assembly GCA_024228115.1). NCBI lineage: Bacteria > bacterium. The sequence goes on along the minus strand of JAAETT010000540.1, from coordinate 19,646 downwards.
TCTCGACGTAGCGTCGCTGCCCTTCCGCGTACAAGGTGTCGAAAGCCAGCGACGACTTGCCCGAACCCGACAGCCCCGTGATCACGACGAGCCGCTCTCGGGGGATGTCGACATCCACGTCCCGAAGGTTGTGCTCCCGCGCGCCTCGGACGGCGATGCGGGGGGAGTTCAAAGCGATCCGGTGTCCTGGCTCAAATCGAGATCTACGGAATCTGCGAACATGCCCTTGCGCTCGATGTAGGTCTGCTCGCGGATGCGGTCGATGAACTTCTTGTATTCCTCGGCCATGCGCTGCTCGAAGAGCTGGCCCTCGAGCGGCTTTCGGGCCTGCTCCCAGGTGATCTTCTCGAAGGGCCGTCGCTCGACGATCTCGATCAAGTTGCAGCCGAACGGTGCCTCGACCACGTCCGTGATATCACCGGGCCCGAGTTCGCCGATTGCTTTCAGCATCCAGGCCGCGACTTCGCGTTCATGCAGCCAGCCGATTGTTCCTCCGACCTCCGGATTGACCTCGGATACCTCGCTGGCGACATCCCGGAAGCTTTCGCCGCTGCGAATGCGTGCCCGCGCCGCGCCGACCCGCATGCAGCTCGTCGCCTTTGCATTCTTCTGGTCGGTCGGGAAGGCCACCATGATCTGACGCAGATAGAACTCTTCGCCGCCGACGGGCTGGTCGGTGAATTCCCGATCGTAGACCTCACGGACGTCAGCTTCATCGAGTCGAACCTTGGAGGCGACCATTCCGCTCATCACCTTCTGGTGCTCGATCTCGCCGCGGATCCGCTCCCGGTAGACCTCGAAGGGCATCCCCTGGGAATCGACACTCGCGCGCAGCTCTTCGACCGTGAGCTGATTCTCCCGTGCGATGTCGGCGATCGACGAATCCACCTCGCCGTCGCTCGCGGAAAGCTCGGCGCGCTTCACGATCTGGCGTACGAGCGCGCGCTCGATCATATGCTCCAGGATCTCCAGGTGGAGCATCGCGACGTCCTTGTCGCCGCCGCCCTCTTCCCGGAGGCGGCTCTCGGCAGGGCGTGCGGCGTGCAGCACATCGGAAACCAGAACGATCTCGGAGCCTACCTGGGCCGCGATGCCGTCGATCATCTCTGCGCGGGCACGGGTCGGGCCGGCCAGGGCGAGGGTGACGAAGAGGAGTGCGGTGAGCAGTCGCATCGGGGGCCTCATCTCGGGAAGCCGCGGAAGGTAACGGTTGAGCTGGAGACGAACGAGGAGCCCCGATCGAATGGCCCCTCCTGAAAGAGCCAAATTGGTCTAGTTGGTGAAATTGGCACCCCCTATCCTGACCGGGTGCACGAACTGCCGTTCTCGCCGGATCGGAACGCTCCGGAGCCGGTCTATCTCCAACTGGCCGATCATCTCGGCCGCCTGATCTCGAGCGGCCGGCTGCAGCCTGGCGAGCGCCTGCCGGCCAGTCGAGATCTGGCGGCTTCGCTGGGGCTGGCGCGCAACACGGTGAATCAGGCCTACCAGACCCTGATCGATCGGGATCGGCTGCGGGCGCGGGTGGGCCAGGGAACGTTCGTGAGGGACGAAGCGCCCATCCCAGCCGAGCGGGTCGGGTGCCGGGACGGGGGCCGCAGCTTCGTCTGGGAGAGCCTGTTCTCGGGCCCGGCCCGGGCGCTACCGGCCGGGCTCCCGGCAGAGCCCGCGGCGACCGCCTTCGATTTCCGGCCCGGCCGCGTCGCGCCGGAGCTTCTACCCCTGAGCGAGCTGCGCCGTCTGTTCGGCCGGGTGTTCGAGAACCAGGCAGCCGAGCTGGCGAATCACCTCGATCCGCGTGGTTGGCCCCCCCTGCGCGAGGCGATCGCCAGGGCACTGGTGGCGCGCGGCGTTCGCTGCGAAGCGGACGAGGTCGTCGTGGTCGCGGGGGCGCAGCAGGCGCTCGACCTGGTCGCGCGGGTGCTGATCGACCCAGGCGATGCGGTCGCGCTCGAGACCCCGGGCTACTTCGGTGCGGATTTCGCGTTCCGTGCGGCCCGCGCCCACCGCATTCCGATCGCCGTGGACGAGAACGGGCTCATCACCGATGACCTGGCCCGGGTGCTGGCCCACGGTCGCCTGAAACTCATCATCGCGACGCCAGCGGTCCAACAGCCGACGGGCGTCGTGCTCTCGGACGAGCGCCGCGCACACCTGCTCGAGCTGTCGGCGGCGGCTCACGTACCGATCCTCGAGGACGACTACGACGGCGAGCTGCGTCTCGACGATCCGGTGCGGCCAGCGCTGAAAACCGCGGATCAGGCCGGCCAGGTGATCTATGTGGGCACCTTCTCGAAGGCGATCTTTCCCGCGTTGCGCCTCGGTTACTTGGTGGCTCCAGCACCGCTCCTCGATCGGCTCGCCACGGCGAAGCTGAGTAGCGCACTCACGACGCCGGCCCTGGAACAAGCCGTGCTGGCGGAATGGATCCGCAGCGAAGGTTTCGCGCGCCATGTGCGTCGCGTGAGACGGGAGATGGCCCTGCGTGTAGACGCGGGAATGGAGGCGATCGCGGAATACATGCCGGAGGGCACCGCGGTGCGTCGGCCTGCGGGCGGCGCTGGCTTGTGGGTGACGCTTCCCGAGGGTTTCGATGCACGCGCACTGGTCCGCAGCGCACGCAAGGCCGATGTCCTGGCGTTCCATGGTGCCGGCTTCGCGACTGGTGACAACATCGGCAGTGGGCTGCGACGCAACCTGCTGTTGGCCGTCGGTGCCGTGAGCGAGGGAGATGTGCGCGAGGGCATCGCGCGGCTCGGAATCTGTGCAAAGGAGCAATGAGATGCGACTCGAACCGATCCAGCGACCGTCTTCGTTCTTGGGGCGCGTGATGTCCTTCGGCATGCAGCGCGGGCTGGGCCAGACGATCATGCCGGCAAAGGTGCTCTACAACCGGGTGCCGCGGCTCTGGAATGTCACGTGGGCGAACCTTCGCCTTACGAACAGCCTCGCGATATCGAAGGAGTTGGCGCTGCTGCTGCAGACGCAGATTGCGCTACGCAACGGCTGCGAGTTCTGCGTGGATATCGCCCGAGCCTTTGCAATCCGGCAGGCCATGGGAATCGAACGCTTCGATGCCCTCGCGCAGTGGCAGGAGAGCGACGTCTTCGACGACGCGGAGCGTGCGGCTCTGGCCTACGCGGAAGCCATGAGCGACCGATGTGTCGATGACGGGGTTTTCGAAGAGCTGCGCAAGCATTGGGGCGAACGCGAAATCGCCGAGATCACCGCAGTGTGTGCCCTCGAGAACTATTACAACCTGATCAACCTGGCGCTCGAGATCCCTGACGATGGACTGGAACGCCTGGCCCTCGCCGGATGAAAACGCGGCCCGACCGAACTGCTAGGCTTCGCCGCGCATGAGCAAGATCGTCCTGTACGGACCCATCACGGCGCCTTTCACTCGAAAAGTCCAGGGGGCGCTCGCGCTCAAGAAGCTGCCCTACGACTTCGTGGAGCCTCAGAGCCCGGAGGATTACCGGCGCTGGAATCCAGAGACGGGTCTGCTTCCGTTGATCGACGTGGACGGTGAGCGGGTGCATGATTCGGCTCGGATCCTGGATCTCATCGAAGAGCGATTTCCCGACCCGCCTCTGGTCGCGTCGGATCCGAAGTCGGCCCAGAGCCAACGCCGCCTCGAGCAGTGGGCCGAATCGGCGTTTACCTTCTACTGGACCCACTACCTGCGCGGGCTGGTGAACGAGGAAGACGGTGGACCGCCGTCGCGGCCTGGCCTGGCCGGTGAGTTCGCCCAGCGTCTGGACGATCTGGTGAACTTCCTCGGCGGGCGCCCGTTCTTCTACTCGGATGTCCCCGGGCGTGCAGATCTGGCGGTCTGGTCCTTCCTCGAGGGTGTGCGCCGGGCCGTCGGGCCAGAGGTAGCCGAGGTGATGGAATCCCGCACCGCGCTGATGGATCATACGGCCCGGGTCTCTGCGCTGGTCAAAGCGTGAACGCCCACAGGAGGATGTCATGAAGGTCGAGATCACCTACTGCGGGGCTTGAAACTACCTGCCCCGGGCCGCCAGTCTGGCGGCCGCATTGCAGGACGAGTTCGGAATCGAGGCAGAGCTTCACGAGGGCGCGGGCGGCATCTATGACGTGGCCGTCGACGGCGAACGGATCTTTTCCAAGCACGAGGCCGGACGTTTCCCCGAAGACGGCGAGATCCTGGACGCGCTGAAGCAGCGCTTGGGATAGCCTGCCCCGCCGTGGGCGAGGGAAACTACGAGAAGATCTATCAGGTGGTTCGGCGCATCCCCCCGGGCCGCGTCGCCACCTACGGTCAAATCGCCGAGTTGGCCGATCTCCCCCGGCAGGCACGTCAGGTCGGGTACGCCCTGCCCCACGGTTCCAGCGTCCCGTGGCAGCGCGTCGTGAACGCGCGCGGCGAAGTGAGCGCCCGCGCCGTTCCCGGCAGCGAGCCCGTTCAACGCGCCATCCTCGAAGCCGAAGGCGTGGTGTTCTCCGCCAGCGGCAAGATCGACCTGAGACGCTTCCGCTGGTGAGCGGCCCCTCCGTGCCTAGAGGCTGTAGATGCCCGTGCGGATGAGGATGTACTTCTCGAGGGCCTCTTCCTCTTCGGCGCCAACTTCGGTGAAGCGGACACCCATTCCGATGGGGCGGTTCGCTTTGCGCAGGTTGCCTGGCACGTTGGTGCTGGTGACCTCGGCCTGGACGATGATCGGGCCGTCTTCCATGAGGAACTCGATCTTGATACTGGCGCCGCTGCCAGTAGGCCGCGGAGTTTCCAGATAGGCGCCGCGCAGGGAGAGGTTGTAGACGCCTGTGGGTTTGCGGCCCGAGCCGGCGTAGACGAGGGCAGCCAGCTGAGTCGGAACGCGGAGCTCGTCGCGCACGTCGCCGCGGGTTTCGTCGAAGGCTGCCTGGTTGACGACGAAGCGCAATTCGCTGTCGTGGTAGGGCTCCCATAGGCCGAACCTGGCGCCCGTCGCGCGGCAAGCATCGATCGTTTCGACATCAGGACGCATGCCGATGACGATGATGCGAAGGTTCTCGGTAGGACGGGCCTCGCGGAGGCACTGGATCAGGCTCGCGGGGTCGGGCGCTTCACTGCTGACCAGCGCAATCCGAATCGGCTCATCGCGTGCGAGCAGGTCCGCAGCATGGACCGTATCCCGGGCGGGCAGGGCTCGAAAGCCAACGGCCCAAAGGCGGTCGCAGAGTGCGATCTTCGCTTCCTCGTGGCCGAAGCCAATCACCAATGCCTGGGCGCGTGCTGCCATCCTCATGGGCTCATCGGCCTGCTCCGCTTCTGGGTTGATTCCTTTAGGCCTCCTGGAGCGCTCGTAATTGAAACAGGGGGCGTTCATCCGGATCCCCCGGAGGGAGGTTGATCTCCCCCACCAGAGCCCAATCTCCTTCGCCCTCAGGGTCGAGGAGCGTCTGATGGACGGTCCAGCGCCGCGGTCCGGCCTCGTGGAGGGCCGTGTGATAGGCCCGGCGCGCCTCTGCATCGAAGCGAACGTTCCGATGGGCTTCGAGAAACGGCGCCAGCAGCTCTGCAAGGCGGGGAGCGTCCCAAGGGCCATCCGGATCCGGGGCCAACCAGCGCACGGCCTCCTCCAGATCGCCTAGCGACAAGGCTCGGAGGAGCGCGTGGAGTTCCGCGCGGATCCGAGCTCGGAACGCCTTGGGCGTGAGGGCCTGATGGCGCGGTGCCTCCGAGGCCTGCGCGCTCGGATCCGGCTCATCGCCTGGCCGAACCATGCGTTCCCATTCCTGGAGCAGGCTCGAATCCACCCCGCGAATCAAAGCACGCAGGTAGGCGAGCACGTCATGCACGTCATCGGTCTTGGCGGTGTCGGGCACCGTCTGGTTCAGGGTCGAGAGAACCTGGCCCAGATGCCGTAGCAAGAGCCCTTCCACCCTCTGCAGGCCGTAACGCTTTACGGTGTCGTCGAATGCGGCGTAGTGCTCGATCATCTCCCGGGCCACGGATTTCGGCTTGATCGCTTCGCGGCTGGCCCAGGGATGATGCTCTGCGAAGATCCGAAACGTCTCCTCGAGGAATTCTTCGAGGGGACGCGGGTAGGTGACGCGCTCGAGCTTCGCCTGGCGCTCCTCGTAGGGCACCCGCTGGGATTTCAACTGGGCATACAATTCGTCGCGTGCCTTGCGCGCCTGGGAGCGCAGGATCGGTACCGGATCTTCGAGCACGGCTTCGACCACAGAGACGACGTCCAGCGCGTAACCGGGCTGCTCCGGATCGAGAGCATCGAGCGCCTCGACCAGGTAGAGCGAGAGCGTCTGATGAAGCGAGAAACCTCGCTGGAGTTCCTCGTCGACGATGACCTGATGATCCTGCACGCGTAGGATTTCTGCCTTGCGAAGGGAACGGAAGAGCCCGGCCGCCTCACGCAAGAGCCTGCGTTTACGGTGCGGCCTCTCGTGAGAGCGCGCGACCAGTTCGGCCAATGCGCCATAGCCGCCGCGGGGCCCAGCTTGCTCCGGCCTACGCTGGAGAAGGTTCACCAGCATGCCGTGGGAGACACGGAACCGGGTTTCGAGGGTCTCCGGTGGCCGATCCACCAGTTGCCGAAACGTCTCCCGATTCCAGGCGACGAAGCCTCGCGGCGCCGGTTTCTTGCGTGCGGGTTTTCGGGAGCGCCCCTTGCCCTTGGCCGCCGCCTGCTTGTTCTCGATGACATGCTCCGGTGCCTGGCATTCGACCCAGCCTGCGTCGTCGAAGCCCTTGCGCCCTGCCCGCCCGGCGATCTGCTTGAAATCCCGCACGGAGAGGACGCGCACCTTCTCGCCATCGTATTTGCTGAGCTTGGTGAACAATACGGTGCGGATCGGAATGTTCACGCCCACGCCTAACGTATCGGTTCCGGAGATCACCCTCAGCAGGCCTTGTTGTGCCAGCTGCTCTACCAGCAGGCGATACTTGGGAAGCAGCCCCGCATGATGCACGCCGATCCCATGGGAAATGATCCGTTTCATGTCTTTCCCGTAGGGTGTATCGAAGCGGAAATCCTGCACGGCCTCGGAAATCGCCTTGCGCCCTTCCCTATCGGTGACCTTGGCGCTGGTCAACGCACCGGCCACTTCGGCCGCTTCGCGCTGGGTGAAGCTCACGACGTAGATGGGCGCGCGCCCCGCGTCGAGCAGCTTCTCCACGGTTTCCTGGAGGGGCGTCTCGCGATACTCGTAGGAGAGCGGCACGGGCCGCACCTCGGAGTAGACCTCCGCGACCTCGCGCCCCGTGTAGACGGTGAGCCGCTCGGCGATGTTCGCCATGTTCCCGAGGGTCGCGGACATCAGGAGAAATGTGGTGCGCGGCAAGGTGAGCAGCGGGATCTGCCATGCATGGCCGCGGTCGCGATCCGCGTAGTAGTGGAACTCGTCCATCACCACGTAGGGAGCGTCGGTCGTTTCTCCCTGACGCAGCGCCATGTTCGTCAGCACTTCCTGGGTGCAGCACAGAATGGGGGCGGCCCAGTTGATGCTGGCATCGCCGGTGAGCATGCCGACGTTCTCGGCACCGAACACGTTGCAGAGATCGAAGAACTTCTCGGAGACGAGCGCCTTGATCGGCGCCGTGTAGAAGGAGCGCTTGCCTTCGCATAACGCCTTGAAGTGAAGGCCCTGAGCGACGAGCGACTTGCCGGAGCCGGTAGGTGTCGAAAGCACGACGTGGCGGCCGGAGACGATTTCGAGCAGGGCTTCTTCTTGATGGGCATAGGGCTCGATGCCCGTGTCGTGCATCCAGCCGAGAAAGAGATCGAGAACCGAACCCGGGTCGACAACCGAACTCGAATCGAGGAGCGACGCGTCGCCAAGGGGGACGCGGTCGATCAGCCTCGAAGTGTCGGAGCTCACCCCTGCTTCGCGGCGAAATCTCGCAGGAAGCTGGCGAGCACCTCGCAACCCTCTTTCGGGAAGGCGTTGTAGATGCTGGCGCGCATGCCGCCCACCGAGCGGTGGCCCTTGAGGCCCGAGAGCCCGGCCGCCTCGGCTTGCTTCACGAAGGCGGTATCGAGTTCCGGGTTCGGCGTGCGGAACGTCACGTTCATCAGCGAGCGGCTGCCCTCGCCGGCCGTGCACGAATAGAAATCCTGGGCTTCGAGGGCGTCATACAGGATCTGCCCCTTCTCGCGGTTCCGCTTCGCCATCCCCTCGAGGCCGCCCTGCTCGGCGATCCAGCGGAAGACGCGGCCCATGACATAGATGCCGAAGGTGGGTGGTGTATTGTAGAGCGAACCCTGCTCCGCGTGGGTGGCGTAACGCAGCATGGTCGGAAGATCACGGACGGGTGTGTCGAGGAGATCTCGCCGGACGATGACGAGTGTGACTCCCGAAGGCCCGAGGTTCTTCTGGGCGCCGGCGTAGAGCACGCCGTAGCGGGTGATGTCGACGGGCCGCGAGAAGATGTCACTCGACGCATCGCAAGCGAGCCAGGCTTCGCCCGGAGCTGCCGGCTCTTCTTGCCATTGGGTGCCGAAGATCGTGTTGTTCGAGGTGAAGTGGACGTAGGTCGGCGCATCCGAGTACTGGATCTCGTCGGCCCGCGGGATGATGTTGAAATCCCGATCCTTGGTGGATGCGGCCTCGTGGACGGTGCCGTAGCGCGCGGCTTCCTTCGCCGCCTTCACCGACCAGCTGCCGGTGATCAGGTAATCCGCCGTCGCATCGTCCGCAAGCCAATGGGCCGGCAGCTGAAAGAACTGCGTGGAAGCGCCGCCCTGGAGGAAGAGCACGGCGTAATCGTCCGGAATGCCGGCGAGCTTCCGGCAGGCTGCCTCGGCTCCTTCGGCGACGGCCTTGAAGGGACCGCCCCGATGGCTGTGCTCCATCACGCCGATGCCCGTGGTACCCAGCTCCCAGAGGGCTTCCTGGGCATCGCGCAGCACCTCTTCGGGAAGGGTGGCGGGGCCGGCGGAGAAATTGAGGATGCGATCGTTCATGGCGGAGGGGGATCCTAGCCGTTTTCCGACGGGAGGACGTGATCATAGACGGCGCGGATGGCCTCGGTGTGGCGGGCGTAATCGTCCAGGAGAGGCAGCCGGGCGGTGCCGCTGCGTTCGGAAACGGCGTATCCCAGGGAGCGAGCGACCGAGTCGAGATCCGTCCTGTCCTGTTCGAGATCGGCGATCGAGCGGTTCTCCACCACGCGCAGGCGGCTCGAGAGGCGTTGGAGGAACGCCCAACCCTCCGCAAGGATGGTGGCATGCTCGTCCGAGAGGAAGCCGTGGCTGGCCAGATCGGCGAGCGTCGCCTCGATGCGCCGCGCCACCAGCAGTTCCGGGTGCTCGGCGCCATGCAGCAGCTGCAACCATTGGCAGATGCTCTCTACATCCAACAGCCCGCCGCGGCCCGTCTTCAGGTTGCGGCGGTCGTCGGTCTCCCGGGCCATTTCTTGCTGCATGCGGCTGCGGATGCGGTGGATCTCTGCGCCGGTGCCTTCCGGCAAGGGTGCGCTGAGAAAATCCAGGCGAAGCGCCTCGAAGCGTTTCGCCAGGCCGTCGCTTCCGACGATCGGCCGCGCGCGTAGCAGGGCCTGGCGTTCCCAGATGGCGGCGACGTCGGTGCCCGTCTCACCCCGGTGGTAGCGTTCGAATGCGGCCAGGGAAGTGACGAGCATGCCTTGATTGCCCGAGGGCCGGAGCCGCGCGTCCACCTCATAACAAACGCCCTGGGCGGTGCGGGTTTGAAGGGCCCAGCCCAGCTTCTGGGCGAGACGCACGTAGGCCTCCTGGGCTTCCATCAGGCGTACCGGATCCGCGCCCGGAAGGTCGTAGAGGAAGATCACGTCGAGGTCGCTGCCGTAGCCAAGTTCGCGGCTGCCGAGCTTGCCCAGGCCGACGACCAGGAACTCGCCCTCGTCTACCCATGCGGCCGCCTTCGGAGTGCGGGAGAGCTGATCGCGACCCATGCGCAGGGCTTCTCCCAGGCAGACCTCGGCGAGATCACTGAGGGCGCCCTCCACTTGTTTGGCGTCGACCACGTCCGACAGATCGAGGAGCCCGATGTTCACGAGCTCTCGTTGCTGGAAGAGTCGCAATGCAGCGAGATCGGTTTCAACATCGGCTTGGCCCTGGCGCTTGGCTTCTTCGGCGCGCAGCAATTGGAGCTCTTCGCGAAGTTCGGCCGGTTCGACGAGCAGCCGGCTCGGGTCGTCGAAGAGCGGCTCGATCAGTTCGGGCAGGTTGGCGACGATTCCGGAGAGCGTGCGCGAGGCGGCGAAGAGTGCGACGAGGCGCGGGATCAACTCCTGGCGATCCGCCAACAGGCCGTAGTAGAAGGTGCGCGCACCCATGCCTTCGACGAAGCGCTCCATGTTGCCCATGGCACGTTCCGGATCGGTGGAGCGCTCGATTTCGCTGGCAAAGCGCTGGGCCAGCGCCTCGATGAGCTGGCGGTTCTCGGGCACCACGGCGATGCGCGGCGCGGCACGCGCAAACAAGTCGAGTACGCGGCCGGCGCCACTCTCGCGGAACAAGGCCTCGAAGTGTTTGCGCACCTTGCCGGTATGCAGGGTGAGGGTTTCGTCCAGCTGGGCAGCTACGTCTTCCCCACCGCTCTCGGAGGGATAGATCGTGCGGGCCAGGCGCTCGCGTGCGGGCCCGGGAGGCGGAAGGACATGGGTCTGGCGTTCGGCCTCCATCTGAAGGCGGTTCTCGACCCGACGCAAGAAGCGGTAGGCGGCCAGGAGTTCATCCCGGGCTTTCGGCGGGAGCGCGCCGACATCCGCCAGGGCATCCAACGCACGCGGGGCCGAGCGGCCGCGCACCTGGGGGACGCGCCCGCCGTGCAGGAGCTGCAGGGCCTGGGCAACGAACTCCACATCGCGGATGCCGCCCGCGCCGAGCTTCACGTTGAAGCGCTCCGCATCGCTCGTATGGGCGGCTTCGATCTTGCTCTTCATCTCACGGATGGCATCGACCGTCGCGAGATCGACGGACGATTGGTAGATCATCGGGTCGATGGCGCGGGCGATTTCCCAGCCAAAGGCGAGATCGCCCGCCACCGGCCGGGCCTTCATGAAGGCCGCCTTCTCCCAGGTGGCGGCCCAGCCGTCGTAGTAGTCCGCCAGTGCGCGCGAAGACGAAACGATCGCACCCTGGCTCCCCTCCGGGCGCAGGTCGAGATCTACACGTTCGAGAAACCCATCCTCTGTGTTCGCTTCGACCAGCTTTCCGAAGCGTACGGCCAGACGCCGGAAGTACTCGGCGGGCGCCAGATCACCGGGGCCGTCTCGAAGGGGTTCGGCGCCGGTCGGTGGACTCTCGTGGACGTAGATGAGATCGACATCGCTCGAGTAGTTGAGCTCTTCGCCGCCCAACTTCCCGAGGCCGAGAACGGTGAAGCGAAGGCGTACTTCTTCGCCGCCGGCCGCTCGCCAGATCGCCGGCCCCGTGCTGACTTCGAGCTCCGCATCGACGTGGGCGAGAGCGGCCGCGAGCAGCACTTCGGCAAGGTCGGAGAGCTCACCGAGGGCCTCACTGACGTTCTCGAGTGGGACGAGCGCATCGCTGGCTTCGCGGGTGCTGATGCGCAGGAGTTCTTCGTATTTGAAGCGCCGGAGTTCGGCAGGTACGTCGTCCGTTGGGATCGAAGCAAGCCTGGCTGCCAGCCGATCCGAGAGCTCACCGACCGTGCGCGGGAGTGAGAGATCTTCGGCGGCCAGCCCGAAGAGCTGCTCGGGGCGTGCCCGAAGGCGCGCGGCCAGAAAGGGAGCCGTGCCACAACTGGCGGCGAGCAGACGGCGCAGGTTGTCCGGATGCTCAGCTACGGCATGGCCCAATGCGTTGGCATCCGCCTGGGCAGCACTCTCCAGCACGTCGAGGGCGCGTCGAACGGCCAGCTCGGGCTCGGGGCCAACGGCCAGCGCGGCTTCGAGGCCAAGAGATTCCAGCGCCTGGCTGGCCGTGTCCATCGGGTGCATCACCGCGTAAATGTGTAAGGATGGCGGCTGTGAGCGACCGGGTGGAGAACAGAAACGACTTGCGGACCCGGGGTGTGCTCGAGCGCATCGCGAAAGCTAGCGGCAAGCTGCTGCGGGTCGAGAGGGAGCCGATGCCGGGCCCGCGCGGGGCCCAGCTCTCTCGCCAACTGCGGCTCAGCTTCGATGTGGGCGCGATCCAGTTGCACGCCGAAGCCGGTGGCTTGATGGCGAGCGCGGCGGAAGCGGAAGGCACGCTGATCAACGCCGACGAGGACGAGCCCTGGTGGACCGTGCTCGGAAGCGCCCTCACGCGGGTGGCCGCCCAGGAGGGAGGCGGCTTGCTGGTGCAGTTCCGGGCGGACGATTCGTCGCCCAAACTCTTCGTTCTGGCGGCCGAAGCCGAGGCAGTTGCCGTTCGTATCGTGGTTTGACTTTTCTCATGGCGGACGCGGCTCTCGGGCGGAAGTTGCCTGCCCCGGTGGGATTGGGCTGACACCCGCGACCGTCTCCGGGCCACTCTCCAGGCATGGCAAGGAAACACCGCGTTCTCAGCAGGGGCCCTCGGACCCTTCTGCCGAGCTCCTTCCTGATCAAGGCGCTCACTGTACAGGGCCGCCGCTACGAGTGTGCGCACTGCGGCGACACGATGTTCGTCCGCTACGAGTCCGGGCTCTGCCCTCTTTGCTTCAACGGCCGACGCGGCACCGACCCTTGCGGTGGTGAGCCCCGCAGTGTTCCTGAGCACCTCGCCCTGGCCGGCGTCCTCGACGATCCCGCTCTCGAGACGTAGCCGCTTCCTTTCTTCGTCTTCGCTAGGCTGTGCGCCCGATGGCGATCTACCTGATCCGTCACGGCGAGACGGCCCTGAACGCAAGCGGCGTGATGCAATCGCCGGAGACGCCGCTTTCAGAGAATGGGCTTGGTCAGGCCGAGCGTCTGGCTACCCGGCTGGTCGACGAGGGCATCGCCCACATCCTGGCAAGTGACTACGCGCGTGCGGCGATGACCGCCGCTGCCGTTCAGCGCGCTACCGGTGTCGCGCTCGAATCGGAGCCGCTGCTTCGCGAGCGCAACCTCGGCGATCTCCGCGGACGTGCCTACTCGGAGCTGGATTTCGATCCGTTCGCCGCGGGTTATTCACCGCCGAACGGTGAAACCTGGGAGGTCTTCCATCAGCGTGTGGATCGCGCCTGGGAGCAGGTCGCCGCGCTGGCCACGCGAGTGGAGGGCAACCTGGCCGTCGTGACCCACGGTCTCGTATGCCGTTCGGTCGTCACGCGCCTGGCCGAAGCGGGCGAAGCCCCGGCTTCGGGATACGGTTGGTTCAACACCTCGGTCACGATCCTCGACCGGGAGCCGCCCTTCAGGGTTCGTCTGCTGAATTGCGCCCGGCATCTCGAGGATGCCGAGGTGAAGGGCCCCGCCTAGCAAAGCAGAATCGGGGACGTTCTTTCCGCTGCTTCCGTTACGGGCCGGGCGCGTCGCGCCCGGCCCGTAACGGAAACAGCGGAAAGAACGTCCCCGATTCTATTTGATTGCGCCGAGCTCGCGGAGCTTCGCCACGTCCTCAGTCGTCAGGCCCCAGGAGACGAGGCTTTCGTCCGTGTCCTGCCCTGCGTGGGGAGAGGGCCGGTCGATGCTGCCCGGTGTACGGCTGAAGCGCGGCGCCGGTGCCGGCTGCTGAAAACCACCGGACTCGACGAAGGTTCCGCGAAGCTTGTTATGCGGGTGTTCGTAGGCCTCGCCCATGCTGAGGACCGGCGCGTAGCAGACATCCGTTCCCTCCATGATGCCGTTCCACTCTTCGCGGGTCTTGGCCTTGAAGATCGCGGCAAGACGCTCCCGCATCGGCTCCCAATGTGCGTTGTCCATCTGATGAGGCAGTTCTTCGTCCGCGAGCCCCGTGAGGCGGAGCAACTCCGCGTAGAACTGCGGCTCGATCGAGCCGACCGATACGAACTCACCGTCCTTCGTTTCGTAGGTGTCGTAGAAGTGGGCGCCGGTATCCAGCAGGTTCGTGCCGCGCTCGTCGCTCCAGCCGCCGAGCTGCTGGAAGCCATGCATCATGGTCATCAGCACGGCTGCGCCATCGACCATGGCCGCATCGACCACCTGACCCTTGCCGGAGCTGGCGCGCTCTACCAGGGCAGTGGCAATTCCGAAGGCCAGGAACATTCCACCGCCGCCAAAATCCCCCACCAGGTTGAGCGGGGGAAGGGGCTTTTCGCCCTTGCGCCCGATGTGGCCGAGCGCACCGGCGAGCGCGATGTAGTTGATGTCGTGGCCAGCCGCCTGGGACATCGGGCCTTCCTGGCCAAAGCCGGTCATACGCCCGTAGACGAGCCCCGGGTTTCGCTCGAGGCAGACCTCGGGGCCGAGGCCCAGGCGTTCCATGACGCCAGGTCGAAAGCCCTCCATCAGGACGTCCGCCTGGTCGACGAGACGCAAGATGGTGGCCACCCCTTCCGGATGTTTGAGATCGACGCCCACACTGCGGCGCCCGCGGTTCAGGAGATCGGGGGACGGTCGGTCCGGCATTTCGTCCCGGACCGAGGCCGTGCGATCGATGCGCAGCACGTCCGCGCCCATATCCGCGAGCATCATCGCGCAGAAGGGGCCCGGGCCGATGCCCGCGATCTCGATCACCTTGATACCGCTGAGAGGGCCAGACATCACAGAACTCCTTGGCTGGAACGGGCAATGATACGGCAACGCCGACCGCTGGAGCGGGCAATGATACGGCAACGCCGACCGCAGGAACTGACTCCGGGAAGGCTACTTCGGAAGCTCGATCTTCGGCTCCTCGGGATGGGGCCGGTAGAGGATCACCGTATGCCCAACCAGACCACAGAGCTCGGAGCCGGACCGCTCCGCCAGCTCCTGGGCGGCGGCTTTCTTGTCTTCCGGTTGGACGAGCCGCACCTTGACCAGCTCGTGGGCCAGGAGCGCCTGGTCGACTGCGCCGAGCACGGCCTGGCTGAGCCCGCCCCCGCCAACCTGGACGATCGGGCGCAGAGCGTGAGCCTGGCCACGCAGCCATTTGCGCTGGGCGCCGCCGAGAGTGGTGGGAGAATGGGGGTTGGAATGGGACACGGGGAGCGAAGGAGGCTAGCATGCGCGCCCGTCGTGCTCCGCTGCCTTTCCGTCTTTCGCGACCAGCGCTTCGGCCGAAGGCCCGGCCTTCCTTTCCGGATGGCCATGGCGGCCTGCCTGTTGTTGGGGGCCGCGTGCGCGAGCCCGCCGCCCACCGGGCCCAGCCTGGCGCCCGTTCCGCCGACCGTCTCGCTGCCGCCTCCGTCCCGGGCCCCGGAGGCTGCTCCGCCGCCGGCTGCTCTTGCGCCGGAGCCCGTCGTCCCGGAGCCGGTGGATCCGCTCCTCGCGACGGTGGAAGCGGTGCTCGTCGAGCGCGCACCGGCTCTTTCCGAGGCCGAACGCGCGGCGACCGCCGCGGAGATCGTGGTGGCCGAGCGGGAGCATGATCTCCCGGCCCTTCTGCTCCTGGCGGTGATCGAGCACGAGAGCCGCTTCGACCCCACCGCCAAGAGCCGGCGCGGCGCGCTCGGGCTCATGCAGATCCGTCCCTTCGTGGGTGCGGACGTCGCCTACCGCCACCATCTGCCTTTCCACAGGACGCCCGATCTCTTTCAACCCCAACTCAACGTGGCCATCGGCATCCGCTTCCTGGCCGAGCTGCACGAGGAGTTCGGTGATCTCGAGCTGGCCCTGGCCGCCTATCACATCGGCCCGACCCGGGTACGCGCCCGGGTGAAGCGCGGCTGGCGTCCGCGGGGACCCTACGTGCGTACCGTGATGAGCCGCTACCACGCACTGCGGCGGGATACCGGCGAGCTGGCCACCGCCATCGGAGGCTAGCGCCTCGCCGGCCAGCGGAGGCCACCGCCTCCTCGCTATCCTCGCGGGATGGAACACGATTTCGATCTCTTCGTGCTCGGTGCCGGCTCCGGCGGGGTGCGTGCGAGCCGTATGGCCGCGGGCCAGGGCGCGCGTGTGGCCGTGGCCGAGGACGACCGGCTTGGCGGTACCTGCGTCAACGTCGGCTGCATTCCCAAGAAGCTCTTCGTATTGGCCTCGCATTTTTCCGAGGATTTCGAGGACGCTGCGGGCTTCGGCTGGAGCGTCGGCCCGCGCAGCTTCGATTGGCCGACGCTGCTCGAGAACAAGGACAAGGAGATCACCCGGCTGAACGGCGTCTATCAGCGCATGCTCGATGGCGCGGGCGTGACGCTGATTTCCGGCCGGGCGACGATCGTGGACGCGCATACCGTCGAGGTAGGCGAGCAGCGCTACACGGCCGAGAACATCCTGGTCGCGGTCGGCTCGTGGCCGCATCTGCCCGACATCCCGGGCATCGAGCACGCCATTTCGTCCAACGAAGCGTTCTATCTGGAGGAGCTTCCGAAGCGCGCTGCGATCGTGGGCGGCGGCTACATCGGTGTGGAGTTCGCCGGCATCTTCAACGGATTGGGTGTCGAGACGACCCAGATCTATCGCGGGCCCCTCTTCCTGCGCGGCTTCGATGACGATCTGCGAAAGACGCTCGCCGAAGAGATGCCGAAGAAGGGCATCGACCTGCGCTTCGAGACGGACGTTTCCGAAATCCGCCGCGAGGATGACGGCCTGCACTTGACGCTCTCGGACGGGAGCAAGCTGGTCGTCGACCAGATCCTGTATGCCACCGGCCGCGTGCCGAAGACGAAGGATCTCGGCCTCGAGAAAGCGGGCGTGGAGATGGGAAAGATCGGCGAGATCCTGGTCGATCCCTATTCGCGCAGCAACGTACCTAGCATCTGGGCTCTGGGTGATGTGACCGACCGCCTGAACCTCACACCCATGGCGATCGCCGAAGCCATGGCGTTCGTCCGCACCGTCTTCGGTGATGAGCCTACCCGTCCCGACCACGCCGATGTGGCGACCGCTGTCTTCAGTCAACCGCCCATCGGTACCGTGGGGCTCACGGAAGCGGAGGCACGAGAACGGCTGGGCAGCATCGACGTCTACCGATCGAAGTTTCGGCCGCTGAAACACACCCTGACCGGCCGTGACGAACAGACGATGATGAAACTGCTGGTCGATCCGAAGACGGATCGGGTCGTTGGTGCTCACATGATCGGCGCGGATGCGGCGGAAATCCTCCAGGGCGTCGGGATCGCCGTGAAGCTCGGTGCCACCAAGGCCCAATTCGATGCGACGATCGGCATCCATCCGACCTCGGCCGAAGAGTTCGTGACCATGCGCGAGAAGGTGCAGGAGGGTTGAAGCGCGCCGAGAAGGCCGAGCGCATCCACAAGATCCTGGATCGCCTCTACCCGCAACCGCCTGTTCCGCTGGAGCATCGGGACCCGTTTTCCCTGCTCGTGGCCGTGCTGCTCTCGGCTCAGTGCACCGACGAACGGGTGAACAAGGTGACTCCCGGCCTGTTCGAGATCGGCCCCGATCCGGAAGCGATGGCGGCGCTCTCGGTCGCGCAGATCCGCGCGAAGATCCGCTCTTGCGGGTTGGCGCCCCAGAAGGCCAAGAACATCAAGGCGCTCTCGAAACTCCTGCTCGCCGAGCATGGCGGTGAGGTACCGAAGAGCTTCGAGGCGCTCGAGGCATTGCCCGGAGTCGGACACAAGACGGCGGGCGTGGTGATGGCCCAGGCCTTTGGCGTGCCGGCCTTCCCGGTGGATACGCACATCCACCGGCTTGCGGCGCGCTGGGGGCTTTCGAACGGACGCAATGTCGAACAGACGGAACGCGATCTGAAGCGCGTCTTCCCGCGCGAGGCCTGGAACCGGCTCCACCTTCAGCTGATCTTCTTCGGCCGCGAGCATTGCCCGGCCCGCGGCCATGAGCTGGCAACCTGCACGATCTGTGGTTGGGCGGCAAGCAAGCGCCGCCACGCCGAGGAAGCACGCCGCAAGTAGATCGACTAGCCGGTGACTCGGAAGCTCATGTACGCGAAATAGAACACACCTAACAACACGGCTTCCGTTCGAATGATGCGCTGGCCGCGGGTATAGGACGTGACCAACAGCAGAAGCGAGAGGAAGCCGACGATCGCCAGATCGGACGCGCCGCCCTCGGGGACCGGCACCGGGCGCAGGCTGGAACTGGCGCCCAGTACAAGCAACAAATTGAAGATGTTCGAGCCGACCACGTTGCCGATGGCGAGATCCGGGAAGCCCTTGGCCGTGGCGATCAGGGAGGTGGTGAGCTCGGGCAGGCTCGTCCCGATGGCGACCAGGGTGAGGCCGATGATGGCCTCGGAAACGCCCAGGCCCCGGGCCAGGCCCACCGCACCATCGACGGTGAGCTGAGCCCCGAAGATGAGGCCTGCCAGGCCCGCCACGGTGAGAGCGAACGCGGTGCCGTAGCCCATGCGGTGAGTGAATTCCGGCTCCGCGGCTTCCGGCGATCTGGCCCGTCGCTGGGCAATCACATCGTTCACCGTGTAGTAGACGAAGACGGTGAACAGGAGCAGGAGGATCATGCCGTCCGAGCGGTCGTAGACGCTCTCGGTGCCTCGCAGCCAGAAATCCAGCCCGAGCACCGCGGCTGCCGCCGTAGCCAGGAGCATCATCGGCAACTCCCGAACGATCACCGGCGATTTCACATGCAGGGGCTTGTAGAGCGCGGTGGCGGCAACGATCAAGCCGATGTTCGCCATGTTCGAACCCATGATGTTGCCGAAGGACATGGCGCCGTTGCCACGCACGGCGGCAGTGATGTTCACCGCCAGCTCCGGCGCGCTCGTGCCGAAGGCCACCACGGTCAGCCCGATCGCGAGGGGCGAAACACCGAGCCGGTGTGCCAGCGCCGAGGCGCCGCGCACCATGACATCGCCGCCGCCCAGGAGCAGGGCCAGGCCGACGAGGGTAGTGAGAAGATCAGACGTCAAGGGTTCGTGGAGTAGGGCCCGGTTGAGATCCGAGGAAGGCGCACAGAGCCAACGAGGATAAACCAGCGCAGCCGGGCATGCTTTCGCCAGGGCTCACTCCAACCCGGTTCTTTCTCCCGGGCCACGGCGCTTCAGCGGATCGAGGGGGATCTCGGGGCGCGGGGCGAGCAGGAACGAGTTCCAGGTCTCCGCATGTCGGTGTATCGTAGTACGAGGGTGGCATCTTCAGGTGGCTACCAACTCGCTGGACGGTGGAGCAACTCAAGATGGGTCCTGTCGGCGCACTGCTGGTCATTGCGGCTCTGGTTCTTGCCGGCATCCTCCTCGGGCCATTCGCTGCAAGACGAGGCAATCAGCGAAGATTGTGGTTCATGCTCGCATTGGCCGGTTGTTTCGTTCTCGCGGGGCCAGCTACCAGTGCTCTCGGCCTCCCCGCATCGGCCCCGGGGCTCGTCCGGATCGCCGTGAACCTCTGTGTCATCGTGCTGTGCATCCGACTCCTACGGGAGAGCATCCCAGGCACAGGCGACCCGGATGCATGACTGGGGGGATCAAGGCCATCTGCAAGGTGCCAATGAGTTCGTCGTCGCGGCCCCGTGGCCACACCTGGCAGTCCTCGCTTTGGGGCTCCTTGTGGCGGTTCTCCTGTTCGTTCGCCTCGCGACCGTGGCATTCACTTCTGAGCGCACTGCTGTCTAACACCTATCAGGCCCCCGGTTGTCAACAGGCAGTGACGTCCCCTGACGCCTGCCCTCTTGGAGCAGCGTTGTTTCTTGGGCGCGTCGTTCCTCCCTCGTCTCCGACTTTCGTTTCTCTCTTCGGGTTCCAGGCTCT
>JAAETT010000539.1 GCA_024228115.1 bacterium | reverse complement strand
TTCGCCGTCTCCTCGACGGCTCGATCCAGGATCCGGCGCTGCGAACGAGCGATTCAACGCCTCGCTGCCTGATCCGGCCCCCGCTTCGCCTCCGGACTACACTGCTCAGCGTGAGATTATTCTCGGATCAGGGCTAGGTGGCCGGCACGCCGAGCCCTCGAACAGATTCGCGGCCAAGTGGCCGCTGAAGGCGCTCCAACGTGTCTGGGTCACCGCATTGAAGGACGCGGGACTTCCACCCATCGGGCGCTACGAGGGCACCAAACACTCGATGGCGACTGACGCAATTCGCCGCGGTGTTCCTGAACGCTCTCTCCAGAAATTTCTCGGCCATGCGTCGATCCAGTCTACGCGCCGCTACGCCCGTCTCGCCGACAGCACACTCCTGCAGGTGCTGCGCACACCGGCTCAAATCGAAGACCACCCCACACCGGCGATGGAGAGAACAGGCCGCCGAAGGTGTCTCGGCGACAAGCGGGCGACAAGGTCTCCGGAACACAACCTGAGCGAAATCAAGACGTTAAGCGTGGGCCCTCCTGGATTCGAACCCCGCCGGACAGGAAAAAGCGGTAGGAATCTTAGCTAGTTACGAATCCGAAAACCGCTCGGCGACAAGTTGGCGACAAGGTGGCTGCCGGGCGTCGACTGCCGCTCGTCCCGATTCGCCGAGGCATGCAGGACGACGAGGCGTTTGGCAGCCGGGGGGGCCGGGGGGCGGCCCCCCGTTGCGGCGGGTCTCCATACCCCTAGCCTGGCTGGATGGTGCGAGAGCGGCAGACCGTCAGACGACGCCTCTTCGAGATCCTCGAGCTCGGTGCGCCTGAAGACACGACGAGCCAGGTCTTCGACGCCTTCATGTGCGTGCTCATCGTGTCCAACGTGATCGCGGCGACGGTGGAGACGATCG
>JAAETT010000538.1 GCA_024228115.1 bacterium | reverse complement strand
GTCAAGTCAATCCGATACCGCTTCTTCGACATACGGGCCCCATGAATCGGCCCGCGACACGGCGAGAACCGATTGGCTGCGGGGGACGCAGTGCTTAGCATGACAACACTTCCGCCTTTGGTCGATACAAGGGACTAGGGCCCGGGCATCGATTCGTCCAACACATCCCGTCCGAGCCCCGGGAAGACCTTTGCCACTTTGCCCAGCAGGTACTCGCCGTAGGTGCCTTCGAAACCGTGCACCGAGGTGCCGTCCCAGCGATCCGTGTCGTCGTTCTCCGGAGCGGACAACGAATCCAGAGGGCGCATCCGCACATCGAAGCCTGGGTCGAAGAAGAACGGAAACGAGAGCCGACTTCGCCCACTGGTGTTTCGCACGCGATGGGGGGTCGAACGGTATTGGCCGCCGGTCATGCGTTCCAGCATGTCGCCGATGTTGCAGACGAAGGCGTCAGAGACCGGCGGTGCCTGGATCCAGCCGTCGCCGGTCTTCACTTCGAGGCCGCCTTCATCGGTTTGCTGGAGCATCGTCAGCAATCCGTAGTCCGTGTGCTCGCCGACACTCCAAAGCGTCTGCTCGTCTTTCCTGGCCAGCGGGGGATAGTGGAAGATGCGAAACAAGACGAACGGATCCCCCGTGAAATGGGCGGCAAAGCTGTCTGCAGGTAGAGCGAGCGAAAGCGCAATGCCCTCCATCAGGAGGTGGCCGAGGCTCGTCATCGCGCGCATGTAGCTCCCGACGCATTCGCGCAGGCCGGGTACGCAAGGGGGGAAGAGGTTCGCGCCGTGGAGCGGTGTTCCGGCGAGGACCTTTGGATGGTTCGCCTCGAGTTCTTCGCCGAAGTACAACCCCTCCTTTTGATCTGGCAGCCCGAGTGTGAGCTCATCGCCCACCGGGAAGTAGCCGCGCCACGCCCGCCCGCCGTGCGCCATGCGAATCGAGAGCTTCGTCTCGAGATCGTGCTCGAAGAACGCGCGGCTCTCCCGCTCCAGACGCTCGCACAGCCCGGGATCGATGCCGTGACCCACGGCGTAGAAGAAGCCGTGGCTTCGGCAGGCCTCACCGATGCGTGCCGCGACCTCCCACCGTCCTTCGGCCCGGGCCACGAGAGGCGCGACATCGATGATCGGGAGATCCGGGTCGCGGGAAGTCACTCGGCCCAGAGTAGACCGGGACCTCCTCGGGGCGCGAGTGCTTCGGTGTCCGGCACCGCGGGCGTCGAATTCATCCGCCTTTGACTTCGCGAAGCATGGCGAGGGGAGGGCGCTGGAGCGCCGGGCGTGCGTGGCTCCAGCCCAGGGCGGTCGTCAGGCCGACCGTCGCCAGCCACAAGATGGCTAGATCGCCCATCGGCCAATGGAACGCCTGCTCGAAGAGGAATCGCACCAGCGCCCAGGCGGCGATGACTGCGAGCCCGAGGCCCACGCTGGCCGAAAGCACTCCGAGCGCCAGGGATTCGGTCGTGAAGATCCGGCGCAGGGTGGCGGCGCGGCAACCCAGCGTGCGCAGGAGTAGCGCCTCTCGAATGCGTTGGAAGCGGGCCGTGCTGGCCGCCGCCAGCAGAACGATGAGGCCTGTGGCGAGGGTGAAGACCGCCATGAAGCGTACGGCCAGACTCACCTGGCGGACGACCGTCGCGACAGCACGCAGCAGCAGTGTGGCGTCCAGCACCGAGATGTTGGGGAACGCACCAACCAGATCTCGTTGGAGCGTGGCGCGGGCTTCTTCTCCTTTCAGGTGTCCGACCAGCACGATGCTCTGAGGCGCCTCGTCCAGGGGGCCCGGGGGAAACACCACGAAGAAGTTGGTCGCGAAGCGCGCCCAATCCACTTCTCGCAGGTTGGTGACGACGCTCTCGATGGGTACGCCTTGGATGTCCCACGTGATCGAATCGCCGACCTCGATGCCTAGCGTCTCCGCAAGCTCACGCTCGAGTGAGACCGGGGACGGCCCCTCGTCTTGCGGTTCTGCATTCCACCAGGTGCCCGCGACGATGTGCTCTGTGTCTCGCAGGTCGGCTCTGTAGGTCAGCCGGTAGTCACGGCGAAGGGCCCAGCGCAGGCTGCGTTCTTCCTCTTCTTCAGCAGGCGTCTCGCCGGCCGCGATCAGCATCGTCCTGGTCTGCTTGCCGCCGAGAGCCACGATCCGGGCAGGCACCATGGGCGTGCGGTTGTCCACGCGTGCGTCATGTTCCTCGAGCACGGAAACCACGGCGTCTTGTTGGTCGCGTTGCACGTCGAAGAGAACCATGTTCGCACGATCCGGCCCGGCGTCGTCCTCCAGATCGAGCAGGAGGTTGCTCTGGAGGAGCTGCACGCTGGCGACCAGGAACAGGCCGAAGCCGACGGTCAGGGTGGTTGCAAGCGTCTGGTTTCGAGGCCGAAACAGGTTCGCAATGCCCTGCCGGAGCCAGTACGGCGCGGATTGTGGGACCCGCGTCTTCAACAAGCGGGTCAGCCCTGTCGCCGCTCCGGTGAGAACCAGAAGCGCAGCACCGATGCCAGCCGCGTGGGCCAGGCCGACCAACGAGCTTGGCGCCTGCCAGAGAGTGGCACCAAGAAGAGCAGCACCGATGACGGCGGGCACCCCGAGGTGGCGCTTCGTACGGGTCGCTGGCTCGACGTCCCGACGCAATGCGCGCAACGGCGGAACATCCCGTAGATCGAGAAGTGGCCACGCCGCAAACACCATCGTGACGCCGAGACCCAGGCAAAAGCCGATGACCCCGACAGCCGGGTCCGGACGAAACGTCAATTCGACGGGGATGAATGAAGCAAGGATTCCCGGAAGGGCCGCCTGCACCGCGTAGCCCGTCGCGACCCCCAGCAGGCCGCCGGCCACGCCCAACGCCGCAGCCTGGGCCATGTAGACGGCGATGACGTCGCCCGAACGCGCGCCCAGGGCGCGCAGCACGGAAGCGGTGTCGAGCTTTTCCTGCACGAAGACGCGGATGCCTGCCGCCACGCCGATCCCACCGAGCAGCAGCGCCGTGAGTCCGACCAGCCCGAGGTAGCGGGTGAGCGTGGCCAGGCTCTCGGAGAGCCCTTCCTGGAAGCCGCTCACCGTGCGCGCGGTCGTACGTTCGGCGCGTAGCAGGGGCTCGTGAGCTTCGCGCCATGCATCGAGGTCGACCGCGCTGCGGAGGTAGCCCAGGTACTCGACCATCGAGCCTTGCCGCACCAGGCCGGTGGCATCGAGCTGCGCCGCCGGGATGAAGACCCGCGGCGCGACCGAGGCTCGCAGTCCGAACGTGCCCGGTGCCTTCAGCACTTTCGCGCGGATCGTGAAGCTCGCGCGACCCACGCGAAGCTGCTCGCCGACTTTCGTGTCGAGCTGAATGAGCACCGCGGGATCGACGATGGCGAAAGCACCTTCGCCGAGCGCCGACCAGCGCTCCGTCGGCTCGGTGATCACCTTTCCGTAGAAGGGGAAGCCCGCCTCGACGGCCTGGACGTGGACGAGGCGGCTGCGCTGGGAGGTCTCGGCGAGCGCCATCGAGGCGAAGCTCGTGACGTGAGCCACGTCTGCTTCATCGCCTCCCGTCAGGGCCGTGATCTGCTCGTGGATGGCCGGGCTGAGGGGCGCCTGGGAGCGCAGCATCAGGTCGGCGCCCATCAAGGCCCGGGCCCTCGAGGCCACGGCTTCGCTGATCCCGCCGCGTAGCCCCGTCAGCGCGACCAGGGCGGCAATGCCAAGCGCCATGCAGGAGCCGTAGAGGGCGAGGCGGCGCCCCGAGCCGCGCAGCTCTCGCCGCGCCATGGCCGAAACGAACTGCCGGTTCAAGCCCCGTCATCCTGCAAGCGTCCGGAATCGATGTGCACGATTTTCCCAGCGCGCTCGGCCAGGGACATATCATGGGTGACGATGACCAGGGTGGTGCCGGCCTCCTGATTCAATTCGAAGAGGAGGTTGGCGATGCGCTCGCCGGTCTTCCGATCGAGGTTGCCGGTAGGCTCGTCCGCGAAGAGGATGCGCGGCTCTGCGGCGAAGGCCCTCGCCAGGCCAACGCGCTGCTGCTCACCGCCAGAGAGCTGGCTGGGAAAGTGGTCTCGTCGGTCGCCGAGTCCGACCCTCTCCAGCAGGGCGTCTGCGCGCCGGCCCGCTTCGCTCGCGCTCGGCGCCCGCTCCTTCGGCAGCAACTCGAGCGGCACCTGCACGTTCTCGCGGGCGGTCAGCGTGGGGATCAGCTGGAAATCCTGGAACACGAAGCCCACGTTCTCGGCCCGAAAGCTGGCCCGGTCATCCTCACTGAGCTCGCCTTGATCCACACCGTGGAGCGCGACCTGCCCCTCCGTCGGAAGATCCAGCCCGGCGAGCAGGCCCAGCAGGGTGGTCTTCCCGCTGCCCGAGGGACCGAGGATCACGACGACCTCGCCCTCCCGGATGTGCAGATCGACTGCGTCGAGCACCGTCAGCGGGGCCGATCCGTCCGAGCGCGGGTAGCGCTGGCTGAGATTCCTGGCGAGGATCATCGGGATGTTCGTTTCA
Source organism: bacterium (assembly GCA_024228115.1). NCBI lineage: Bacteria > bacterium. Next base: position 8,172 of record JAAETT010000538.1, on the reverse strand, counting down.
GATCGGGCGCGGCGGCAACGATACTGGTGGATCGCCTTGCTTGCATGCCTGATGGCCTGCGGAGCCGGAAATGTCGAGACCTCCCGAGGGGCTGGCTCGGCAGGGTCCGAGGCCACGACGCTTGCTTTGGCGGAGAACGCGCCACGTATCGTGTTGTTCCTGGGCACGAGCCTCACCGCAGGCAGCGGCGTTGCCCAAAGCGAGGCGTTCCCGGCCCGCATCCAGGAGCGTATCCTGGCGGCGGGTTTGCCGTATCGCGTGATCAACGGTGGCGTGAGCGGAGATACCTCGGCGGGCGGCCTGCGCCGGCTCGATTGGCTGTTGCGGCAGGCCGTCGATGTCCTGGTCCTCGAACTCGGAGCGAATGACATGCTCCGCGGTCTGGACGTCGCCAGCATGCGCGAGAATCTCCAGACGATCGTGGACCGCACCCGGGAAGCCCACCCGGAGATCCGGCTGGTGGTCGCGGGGATGCGCGCCGCGCCCAATCTGGGTGAGGCGTACAGCAGCGGCTTCGAAGCCAGCTTTCCCGCGCTGGCGAGCCGGAACGATGCCCGCTTGATCCCCTTCCTGCTCGAAGGGGTGGTTGCGGTTCCGGATTTGAACCAACCGGACGGCATCCATCCAACGGCCGAGGGCCACCAGATCGTGGCCGAAACCGTCTGGCAGATCCTGGAGCCGATCCTTCGTGAGCCGGGCGGCGAGGGCTGACGGCCAGGGCGGATTCCATGTCCGGCGTTACGAGGTAGAACCCGGCTGACTGGAGAAGAACGCGTGCGCTGCCTCCGGCGGATCCGCGACCAGGGCTTCGGGCTCGGCGCCATCCAGCCACGCCTCGGGCAGCAGGCTCCGGTAGGGTTCGCGGAGAAAGCGTCGGCCTAACAACAGAACGACGCCGCGATCTTCCGGTGTTCGCAGCAACCGCCCCACCGCCTGGATGGCCCGGGTCATGCCGGGCACCGCAAACGCCGCGTCCCGTCCGTCTCCGAGGCGTTCTTCCAGATGCTCGGCGAGCAGCCTCCGCTCGAGGGTTGGCGGTGGCAAACAGGGCCCCACGACGGCCACGGCGTGGAGCAGCTCGCCTGGATAGTCGACACCCTCCGTGTAGAGGCCGCCGGCGACGGCCAGGAGCAGAACGTCCCGGCGCTCCCCCAGCACGGCGAGCCTCGCCGAGCGTTCCGCCTCGCCATCCTGACGAGATTGCGCTTCCAGCCAACCGGAGTAGGAGGGCAGGGCATTGCGAATCTTCTCCAGGAACTCGTGGCTCGGGAGGACTGCGAGCGTGTTGCCCGGAACCTGTTCGGCGAACGCAACCAGGCGCCGTGCGATGCTCGGCATCTGTCGGGTTCGCGCTTTATAGGTGGTGTCGACGCCAGGGTCGATCACGACCCGCTGGCGATCGCCGGCGCCGGGCGTACGAACGTGCACGACGCTCGTGCGATCCGGGTCGAGGCCCAGGCCCTCGCGGTGAAGCGCCACGGGTTCGAGCGTGGCCGATAGCCCGATCAAGGCATGCAGCCCCGCGAAACGTCGTCGAAGCCTCGACGAGGGATCGAGTTCGAGCCGTCGCAGAACCGGCTCGCCGCCAACCCAACCCACCAGGGGCGCATGGCTGCTAGCGGTTGCCCAGCGATCGTCGGCGAGCCGCGCCACAGCGAACGCCAATTCGTTGAACGGCTCGGGCCCGGCCTCCGGAGCGGCCCCGCCCCGGATCAAGCTCTCCACGACGAGAGGCTCGAAGGCTTCCGCCAGCTCGGCCAGTTCCCCGAGCGGAAGTGCGTGGGGCACCCAGAGGGGCTCGTCGCCAAGCCCCGCAATTCCCGCTTCGCTGGCGGTGGCCTCCAACACGGCGAGTGTCTGCTCTGCCAGATCTCGTTGGGCTCGGTGGTGGGGATCGCTCCCGAGCGCAGCGCGCTCGATCGCGCCGCGCACCAGGCCGGCGTCGAGGTTGGCGCTACCGGCTTCCCGGGCGCGTTCCAACAGGTTGTGTACCTCGTCTACGACGACGATCGCGCCCTCGAAGACGTCTTCGCCGGCTCTGCCGCGCAAGGGATTCGGGTGGATCAGGTGGTGAACGTCGGCCACGTTGAACGGCAACTGCTCTCCCAGCGTATGAGAGAGGGCGTAGGGGCAGACGTTCTCTTCCGCGCCCTGGGCGAATACCCGCGCACCGTCGAGCACACCCTCGTCGCGTAGTTCGGCCAGCACACGATCCCCGCGCGGGCCCGGGTCGGCGGCCAGGTCGCAGGCGGATTCGTGGCACCACGCGATGCCCGTCGCGCAGAGATCGCGCTTGGCACGTAGTTGGACGGCGAAGGGAAGCCCGGCTGGAGCGATCCGGGCGAGGGTATGCAGGGGCAAGCGTTGCTGGGTGCGGCGGCCCGTCAGGAAGAAGACACGCCTGTTCTGCAAGAGGGCTGCGCGCGCGACCGGAAGCAAGCTGGCGCCGGTCTTTCCGGAGCCGGTAGGGGCTTGCAGCAAGAGATGCTCGCCCGTATCGACGGCTCGTTCGACGGCGCTCGAGATTTCTTGCTGGGCGGGTCGCCACTGGCGATGGGGAAGACGCAGCCTCGCAGCGGCTTCTCTCTGGCTGGCGTGGCGCTTCGCCGTGGCCTGGATTTCCTCGAAGAGCACATCCAGGCGGCCCCGAATCCGCGCCTCGGTTTCCTCCGGGCTCCAAGGAATCGGGATCGACGTCGGAGCCGGCTGATCGAGCGCCCACCACAGGATTCGCGCCTCCACGGTGCGGTCGGTGGTGCATGCGATCATCCACGCGTAGGTCGCGGCCTGGAGCGCATAGGCTTCCGCGCGCTTTTGGGAGGGATCGAGCTTGCCGATCCCGGTCTTCACTTCTTCGACGACGATGGGGGTCGCCGGGCCCTGGCTCAGGCCCTGAACTCCGTCTGCGCGCCCACGCAACTGGACCGTCCAGCCCTGGTGCTGAAGCTCGGCTTCCAGCGCCCGCTCTACCTCGTAGGATGGATCCTCAGCGAGCCGTTGATCCTGGAAGCGGCGATGACGCGAAGCACCGAGTGCTCCGCCGAAGGGGCTTGGCGCCGCACCACGGCCGGCGAGAGGAGCGCCTACGAGCGGCGCAAGGGCCAGTTCCGTGACGGCAAGTTCAACCCGGCCAGCGGCGAGATCGACGCGCGCGGCTTCGCCCTCCGCTCAGCTGTTGCCGTAGGTGGTGTGGCTGGGGCGACCGGAGAGAATGTTCTCTTTCCCCCAGTTCGTCACCTTTCGGAAGGCATCCGAGCTGCAGAACTCCTGGAAGTCCTTCTCGTCGCTCCATCGTGAGACGATCAGGTATTCGGGCTCGCCGGCCTCGACGTTGCGGAAGATCTTTGATTCGTCGTGGCCAGAAGCATTCCGCAACGCGCCTAACACGTTCGCGCAGGCGCCCTCGAAGATCTTTTCCTTGCCGGGCAGGACGAAGTAGTTCATGCCAATCGTGACCAACGGAGCCTCCTACGGTTGCCGGGAGAGTAACTATTCGCCGGTCGATTCGATGAATTGCTCCAGCGAGCGCTTCACCTGGTCGGCGCGTTCGCCCCGCCATCCGGCCAGGGTGGCCAGGACCAGGAAGGCCTGTTCGCGGAAGGCGTCGGCTCCACCGGTTCCAACCGCTTCCAAGGCCTGGCGGGCATGCTGGCGCACACGGGCATGAGGGCACTGGTCTCGGACTGCCGTGATGGCCTCGACGACGCCGAGCGTTCGAGGCGGGGCCGGGTCCGTCAACGGGTTTCTCCTCGGGCAGGGCTCACAAGCTTGGCCCCGCGGGGATCCCATTGTAGCCGCCGCCACGGATCGGGTTGGCAGGCGAAGATACTGCGAACAGCCCCAGAATAGGAAAAGCCCGCCGGAGAGCGGGCTTCGTTTCGCGATGTGGTGTTGGAATGATAGCACGGAAGTCGTTTCTGGCAAGAGCCGGCCCTTCTTTTTCAAGAGATTCTTTCAGGTCGGCGTTTCTCCTCCCCGAACGCACGGGACGTGCGCCAAAAGACGTGAATCGACCTCGAGAACGTCGCCCTGGCTCGGGTGTTTTCAGCGCAAATCCTGGCGCCAGACACGAAGCCTGAGCGAAACCGCGCTGCCCCCGTCACCTGCCCGAGACCTGATGGCACTCACAAGCCTCCCCCGATGCTGCGCGATGGGGAGTGGAGGCATGCCATGGCTGGGAACCCCCGTGATCTGGATTTCGGCGAGCCCGAGCGAGAGGGATGGCCGGAGGTGCTCGAGCGACGAACCGCCCGACGCCAGCCGTGTGGCCTTCCGGTCCAGGTTCATTGGCGAGGCAAGCAGATGCCCGGGGCGCTTGGGGATCTCTCCCGTTCAGGGATGAGTCTGTCCACGGAGGCGGCCTTGCCGCCGGGTGAACAGATCCGGGTCGTGCTCGAAGGCAACTCCACCATGGTCTGGCGTTGCTCTGTCGTCCATCGTCGGCCGGCATCACGAAGCCTGACAGGCCTCGGACACGGAAGCGTCGGCCTGGAGCTCCGCGAACTCTCACCGACCCTGGAGCTTCTGCTGCGAAACTAGCGGGGACGTTCCTTGCGAACTTGCGTTTCTTGGGTTGCGGGGTCCCCCCGCAACCCAAGAAACGCAAGTTCGCAAGGAACGTCCCCGCTAGTTTCGCATGATGTCCGAGCGCCCCTACGCGAACCTGCTTTCGTCCGGCCGCATCTGCCGCTTCATGCAGGATTCCGAGGAAGGCGCCCCATCGGTCGTCCAGGTCTGAGCCGGAATCCCCGAGGGGTAAACATGGATCAATGGAACTATACAAGTTTGATGATTTAATGGAGTTTTCGATATCAAAGCGACATTTTTGTATAGTTGAGCAAGAAACGAAGCGATATACTCAAATCAGGCTAGTAGAGAGCATTGCAGCCGTCTAACTACCAGATTTGAGTACTCATGAAGATCCAACAATCCCTGACCGACGCCGCCGTTCTCGAAGAGATCGGCAAGCGCCTCGCCCGGCAGCGGGTCTCCGCCGGGCTGACACAATCCCAGGCGGCCACCGAGGCCGGGCTCTCCATGCAGACGATCTCTCGCATCGAGAACGGAGCCGGAGCCCAGCTATCCAGCTTCATCCGGCTCTTGCGCACGCTCGATCTGCTCGACGCATTGGATGTTCTCGTACCCAAGCCGCGCGCAAGCCCGATCGAACTGCTTCGCCTCCAAGGCAAGCAGCGCAAGCGTGCCTCCTCACCCAGATCCGAAGTCCGCGAGAAAGTTGACTGGTCCTGGGGAGAGGACGCATGACCTCGGTCGCAGAAGTCCGCCTATGGGGCCGCAGCATCGGTGCCGTCTCCTTGGAGGATGGGGAGGTCGACGCTGCGTTTCAGTACGCCCCGGAATTCGCAGGCAGCAGGGTCGAAGTGTCACCGATCAGCATGCCCCTCTCGAACCAGATCTACTCGTTTCCATCCCTGGCGCACGAAACCTTCCACGGCTTGCCTGGGCTCCTGGCCGATTCCCTGCCGGATCGCTTCGGCAACCTGCTGATCGACGCATGGCTCGCAACGCAAGGCAGGCCGCCGGGGAGCCTCAATCCGGTAGAGCGACTCTGCTACACGGGATCCCGGGGAATGGGCGCCCTCGAGTTCGTGCCTTCCACAGGCCCGGATCGCATGGCAAGCGACGAGATCCGCATCGATCAGCTCGTCGGGCTGGCTTCCGACATCCTCTCGCAGCGCGGCCAACTCCGCGGCTCCCTCGCGGTGGACGAGAGGCACGGCACCCTGGCCGACATCCTCCACGTCGGAACCTCGGCTGGCGGGGCCAGAGCGAAAGCCGTGATCGCATGGAACCAGGCTACGGGGGAGGTTCGATCGGGTCAGCTCGATGCGAGCAGCGGCTTCGAACAGTGGCTGATCAAATTCGACGGTGTGAGCGGAAACAAGGACAAGGAGCTGGAGGATCCAGAGGGATACGGTGCGATCGAGTACGCCTACTCCCTGATGGCAGCGGAAGCAGGCATCCGCATGCATCCATGCCGATTGATGGAAGAGGGCGGCCGTCGGCACTTCATGACGAAGCGCTTCGACCGGGACGACGACGGAAAGAAACGCCACATGCAATCGCTCGGTGCGTTGGCCCACCTGGATTTCAACGCAGCCGGCGCCCATTCCTACGAGCAGGCCTTCGCCGCGATCCGCAAGCTCGGCATGGGAACGGCCGCGGTCGAGGAGCAGTTCCATCGGATGCTGTTCAATGTGGTCGGCCGAAACCAGGACGATCACGTGAAGAACATCGCCTTCTTGATGGAGAAATCCGGCGAGTGGCATCTGTCTCCCGCCTTCGATGTCACCTACAGCTACAACCGCACCGGGAAGTGGACCGCGCAACATCAGATGTCGATCAACGGAAAGCGCGACGGGTTCGTGCGGGAGGATTTCCGCGCCTGTGCGAAGGCAGCGCAGCTGATGCGCGGGCGGTCGGACGCGATGCTCGACGAGGTCGTCAGCGCCGTGGGCCAATGGGAGGCGTTCGCTGCGGAGGCGGGCGTCGGGCAGGGTGAGACGGACAAGATCCGGAACGCCCATAGGCTCGATTTCGAGTAATCGGCTGGCTCATCCAACGAAAAGCGGGGTCAGCTGTTGCCAGCCAACCCCGCGAAATCCCTGGTGGAGCTGAGGGGAGTCGAACCCCTGACCTCTTGAATGCCATTGCTGAGAGCGTTGTTTGGCTAAGTGTCGCTGTGTTCTGCTGTGCTTCGGTGCGTGTGGTCTGGTTGGCACACCAATCGGCACACCAGATTGCCGGAGGGGAACATGTGGAAGTTACCGCGTCAGTAGGTGCCGCACGGAAGCGACGGCCAGTACCAGGAGACCACGGAACTCGATGCGGCCACCGCGCCGCTGCGTTTCGCCCGGGCTGGCGCTCAGTCGCGCAGCACGAATCGCTGGGGGAGCACACGCACCAGCTCCTCCGCAATCAGCTCCCCCACGGCCCGGAATATTTCCGGCGAGTAGTGGCAGGCGAAATGCCGGTCGAGCTCCCCGGTCTCGCGGACGATCTCGCGGAGGCGCGGCACGGTCGATACGCAGGATCCGCCGGCCCTCTCGGCCTCGGCACACACGACGTCCATGAAAGGCCAACCGAATCGGCCCTCCGAGCGGAGCGCGTTTTTGTAAGGCAAGTGCACGACCGTGAACACAGCACCCCGCGCACGGCTCTCGACGGCCATCTGGCGGACGATCGCCAGGCTCAGCTCACGGGTCCGGAGGCGCAGTGCCTCGGGATCCTCGCGGGAGGCTCTGTAGATGCGCACGAAGTTCCACGCACGCGACCGCCACCAGCGGACATAGGCTTCCGGCGACGGCACCGGCACGTTCTCGACCTCGAGGCGGCCGCCCTCGAGGCGCAGACGCGGCTTTCCGTAGCTTCGGAAGCCCAGCAGATTGCGCTTCATGTCCGTGGCGTGGAAGCCGAACACGACGGCATCCGGCTGATAGGGGAATCCATCGCGGCGCAGGCGCAAGAGGGCCTGTCCCTGGCCGTATCCCACCACGCCGAGGTTCAGCGCCTCGGTGTTGGCGAGGCTCTCCTCGATCGCGTGGGGAAAGGTCTCGTCGTCGTCTACGCACTGGCCGAACGTGAAGGAGTCGCCGATGGCGACGACCCGGGCGGCCTCGGTGCGGGCGAGGGAGTACTCGCGACGGCCGCGCATGTGGGCGGCATTCGTGCTGACAGTGGAGCCCTTGTTGTCGATGCGGTCCAGGTTGGCCGCTGGGATATGACCCAGGTCCGCGTCGAGCTCGATGAAGAATCGCGGGTTCAGGCCCCGGCGATACCGGTGCCACCGCTCCTCCCACGAGGCGTCGGTCGAGACCCTGTCCGGCAGCGGAATCCACTCCAGGCGTGCCGCAACTTCGACCCCGAGGAGGCTGGCGAGAGTCGAGAGCAGGAGGAGACCCAGGTTGCGGAGCATGAAGCTCGATACTAGCGGCCGACGGGACTGGTCGGGCCGGGGGGCGCCCCCCCGTTGCGGCGGGTCTCCATACCCCTAGCCTGGCTGGATGGTGAGAGAGCGGCAGACCGTCAGACGACGCCTCTTCGAGATCCTCGAGCTCGGTGCGCCTGAAGACACGACGAGCCAGGTCTTCGACGCCTTCATGTGCGTGCTCATCGTGTCCAACGTGATCGCGGCGACGGTGGAGACGATCG
>JAAETT010000537.1 GCA_024228115.1 bacterium | reverse complement strand
GAATCATGACCTGAACCAGGATCGTGTGGCTCCTACCATGATGGTGGACGGTACGGAAAATATTAACATTCATCAAGGAGGCAGGTCTAAGCGCGGCGGGACTGATAATGTAAACAGTTCTGCAATTGGTGGTACACCAAGAATATATGGTATTTATGAATACCGTCAAAAAGATGGCACTTCTGAAATACTTACTGCCGATGGCAATGGCGAGATATTAAGCGATTACAATGACGGTGCTCCGATTCAGACAGGTTTGACTATTAACAGGGCTGTGCATTTTGAAACATTTAACAATCTTTGTTATATTTGTACTGGGAATAATCAGGTACAGGTCTATGATGGCACTACTTGCGCGAATATGACCAACCCTGCGGTCGAGTGGAATGGCACAGGTACGAATTACCCTCGGAAGATGGTAACGCATGGTAGGGGGGAGGCTGCTAGGTTATGGGCAATCTATGGGGTAGAAGACCCATATACAGTGTTTGCTTCGGCAATAAGTACAGGAGACGGTACTACTGAAGCTGAT
>JAAETT010000536.1 GCA_024228115.1 bacterium | reverse complement strand
CTCACGCGCCAAGTCCAAGCCTGGCAAGACGATCGCAACCGAACGACGAAGGGCGTCGACTGGCAATTCACGACCCAACAAGCCCGCGTGAAACTGCGACGACTCTACCCCCAGCTTTTGGTGTGACAAGGGACTAGGGGTAGATCAGGGTGAAAATGCCTACAAAACCATAGGCTCCCTCAGGTATTCTCCAGCCGTGGAGATCACCTGGAATTGATACTCAAGGTCAATGATCGAGTCGGCGATTTCCGAGGAGTGATCCACGATCAGGCTGGAAATGGGATCACCTCCCGAAGCGTTCCCCCCGGGGGTGATCCCTGCTGCCGTTCGCGGCATGGGATACGCTCCCGAGCCCGGGGAATCTGATGGCCGAGCCCAAACCCACGACTGACGTTTCCGAGCTTCCTCGCCCAGGGCGAAGGGAAACCGACGGGCGAATTCTCGTGTTCGTCGTCGCCTATCGCGCCGAGCGCCATCTGGTTTCGGTTTTCGAGCGCATCCCCGCGCACCTCTTCGACGATCCCCGGATTCATTTCCTGGTGATCGATGATGCGTCCAACGATGCGGGACCGGATCTGCTGCAGGCCTGGATCGACGAGCGTGGCATCGAAACCGTCACCGTCACGCGCAATCCGGTGAACCAGGGTTACGGCGGCAATCAGAAGCTCGGCTACCGGCAGGCGCTCGACGCGGGCTACGACTTCACCATCCTGCTGCACGGCGACGGGCAATATGCGCCGGAGCTGCTGCCCCAATTCATCGAAACCTGGCAAAGGACCGGTGCCGACGTGGTGCTCGGCTCCCGTATGGGTGATCTGGCCGCCGCGCGTGCCGGGGGCATGCCCCTCTACAAGCTCGTCGGGAACCAGATCCTGACGCGCTTCCAGAATCTCTTCACCGGGCGCGAGCTCTCCGAGTACCACACGGGCTACCGGGGCTATGGATCTTCCTTCCTGGCCAAGGTGCCGTTCGAGATCAACACGAACGATTTCCATTTCGACACGCAGATTCTGCTCCAGGCCATGCACGTCGGCGCCAAGGTCGAGGAGTTCGATATTCCCACCCACTACGGCGATGAAGATTGTCACGTGGATGGGCTCGACTACGCCTGGAACGTGACCCTCGAGACACTTCGCTACCGCATGCACCGGATGGGGATGCTGTGCTCGCTGCGTTACCGAAACCTCGACGACCCGCCCTGGCGCGGCAATTCAGGATCGGCGGCGCTCTATTCGGCCCACCGGATGGCGGCCGAGGCGCTGCGCGAGCTTTCGCCGGACACGGTGCTCGACCTCGGCTGCGGGGCTGCGGTCGTCGCCGGAGCGGCTACCGCGATGGGCGCAGAAGTGACCGGTGTCGACCGGGAGAAGCCCGCTCCGGGCAGGCTCCAACGGTTCCTGAAGGCGGATCTCAATGATCCCCTGCCGTTCGATCCTTTCGAGTATGACGCGGTTCTCCTGCTCGACATCCTCGAAGAACTGGAGGATCCCGAGGGCTTCCTGTTGGCCCTCCGCAACAAGAGCCGGGTGCTTCGGCCAGGCGCGGTCGGCCCTGCGATGTTGGTCGCGACGCCCAATGTCGCGTTCCTGAGCAATCGGATCGCCTTGCTCTTCGGGCGTTTCAACTACGGGGATCGCGGAATTCTCGATATCGCACACAAGCGCTTGATGAATCGCGCATCCCTGCTCCGGATGCTCCGGGATTGCGGATACGAGATCGAATGGGTGCGAGGTGTTTCGATTCCCTGGGAAGCGGTGATCGGAGGGAAGTTCGGGCGGTTCTTGGAGAGTGCCAGCGAGCTGCTCGCAAGGTTCTGGCAGACGCTCTTCGGTTTCCAGCTCCTCGTGCAATGCCGCCCCCTGCCAGGCGTGGAGCAGGTGCTCGGCGATCGGGAGCGGCTGGCTCCCGCCGCGGAACCGGCCCACGAAGGCTGAAGAGCCGCGGCGAGGCGTGCTCGCCTTGTTGATTCGCGGCTGTGAGATCGACGGCCGACGCGCGGACGTGCGTATCCGGCAGGGTCGGATCGAGTCTGTTTCCGAGGGGCTCTCCCCGGCAGAAGGCGAGCAGGTGCTCGAAGCGGGAGGCGGAATGCTCCTGCCGGGCCTCCACGATCATCACCTGCATCTGTTCGGCCTCGCAGCGGCATTGCGCTCGCTTCCTTGCGGGCCACCAGAGGTCGCCGATCCGGATGCGCTTGCCCGGGCGCTCACCTGCGCCGAACCGGAGAATGGCTGGATCCGCGGCGTCGGTTACCACGAGGCGGTTGCGGGGGAACTCGATCGTGCGGCGCTCGACGCATTGAGGGCCGATGTGCCCCTGCGCATCCAGCACCGGAGTGGCGGCCTCTGGATGCTGAATTCAGCGGCCCTCGAAGCACTGGGGGCCGCGGATCAGTGGCCTGACGGGCGCTTGTTCCGCGCCGATCACTGGCTTCGAGAGCGGATGGCGGCCAGCGATCCTCCGGCCCTGGGTCCGGCTACGGATCAGCTGCTCTCCGTCGGCATCACTGGCTTCACCGATGCGGGCGCGGACAACGGCCCGCAGACGGCGGCCCTCTTCGCGGCGGCACATCGCATGGGCCGGCTTCCCCATCGTTTCCGCATCATGGGGAGCGCAGAGCTGGCCGGAGGTGAGCGAAAACTCCTGCTCGACGAGCCTCGCCTGCCGCCCTTTGCCGAGCTGGTGGCTTCGATTCGAGCCGCTCACGAAGTGAACCGTGGCGTCGCCATTCACGCCGTCACCCGCACCGAGCTCGTGCTGGCGCTTGGCGCCATCGCCGAGGCTGGCGTTCATCCGGGCGATCGCATCGAGCATGCAGCCGTGGCGCCTCCGGAGGCGATCGAGCTGGTGGCGGATCTGGGTGTCACGGTGGTGCTGCAGCCCGGTTTCGTGCACGAACGTGGGGACAGTTACCTCAGCGACGTAGAACCTCGCGATCGCCCGTGGCTGCTGCGCGGGCGCGCATGGCTCGAGGCTGGTGTACCCATCGCGGCCGGTAGCGATGCACCCTACGGTGCGCCCGATCCGTGGCGCGCCATGGCCGCAGCGGCCGATCGGCGCACGCGAGAGGGCGCGATCCTCGGGCCCGACGAGGCGCTGACTCCTGAAGAAGCCCTCGCGCTCTTCGGCGGCTCGCTGGAGAAGCCCGGTGGCCCGCCGCGAAAGGTCGAGGCCGGCCAACCGGCGGATCTATGCCTTCTTTCGCGCCCCTGGAAGGAGGCGCGGGAAGCACTGACGAGCGATCTCGTCGTTGCCACCCTCTGTGCGGGAAAGCTATTCGCTAGGCGAAGCGCATCACGCCCTGATCGATGACGACTTCATCGTTCTGATTCGTCGTCTGGAAGAGACACGTCTCGCCATCGACCCACATCCGCACCGTCAGTTCATCGCCGGGCATGACGGGCTTGGAGAAACGCGCATCCATGGCCTTGAAGCGGGCCGGGTCGCTCTCGCAGATCGCGTGGAGCAGCGCCCGCCCCGTGAAGCCGTAGGTGCACAGGCCGTGCAGGATGGGGCGCTCGAAGCCGCCGAGCTTGGCGAAAGACGGATCCGAATGCAATGGATTGCGGTCCCCGGACAGGCGGTACAGGAGCGGCTGATCGAGGCGGGTCGCATAGCGAACCTCGTGATCCGGCTGCCGATCGGGTCGGCTCCATTCCGGCGCTGGCCCGCGCTCGCCGCCGAAACCGCCTTCTCCCCGAAAGAAAGCCGTCATCCTGGTTCGCAGGAGCGGCTTTCCCGTCGCAACGTCGACGGATTCCGAGACCAGTTCCGCAACACCGGCCTTGCCCTCGCCCTTGTCCCAAAGGGCGGCGATGGAGCCGGTGCTCTCGATCTCGCCTTCCGGCGGGATCTCGCTCAGCAGCTCGATGCCCTGGGCCCCGTGCAGCATCAGCGCCGGGTTGAAGGTGCCGATCTCGCCGAAGGGTATGCCACCACCTCCTAGCACGACGGCCATGGTCGGCAGCGCGCGTTGGGGGGTGTCCTTGGTGTTCTCGGTGGTGAACGCCAACTCTTCGGTGCCGGCGCCTACACCAAGGGCATAGAGCATGGATTCCTCGGAGGTCCAGCTTCGGCGTTCGGGTTGGCCTTTGCGGCCGACGGCATCCGGGTTCAGGGGCATGGGGTCTCCTTCATCAGGTGACGATCCGGTAGAGGACCGTTCCGCGTGCGGTGATCTGACCATCCTCCGCGCTTGCGACCTCGACATCGGACCAGAACATCTCGTCGTCGCGCTGAACGCAGCGACCGTAGGCGACCAGGTCGGCCTTCGGGGCCGGAGCCAGGTTCTGCAACTGCATGCTGGCGGTGGATGCCTTGTAGCGGCCCGGGCCGCTCTCGGCCCAGGAGGCCATGGCCCCCGCGGTATCGAGCAGCGCCAGGACTGCGCCCTCGTGAACACCGCCGGCGAGATCCGCATTGTCGTCGCGGAACGGCATGACGAGCCTCGAGGTTCCGCCGGTCATGTGATCCACGCGGATGCCGCGGTTGCCGATGAACGGGACCCTGCCGATATGCGGGCCCATCGGGCCGGGATCCGCCTCGCCGTGGTCGCCGGCCGCCTTCACGGTTTGCGCGGGCTCCGCGCCCATTCGGCCGCGTACGGTGGTCGTGATCTGGGCGATGGGCTTGCCCTCGGTCGTGTGAACGACGACCGAGATGAAGCAGAGCTGTTTGCCACGTCGCAAGAGTTCGGCGTCGGCCACGACGTCTTCCCCGATGGCCGCGGCCAGATAGTTCACCTGCATCTGGGCCGTATGCCACGGGCCGGAATCTTCACCGAGTACGGCGCGGGCGAGGACCTGGCCACCGATCGCTCCAAGGGATGCCGCGCAACCACCATGCAGGACGTTTCCCGGGTTCGAGTTCTCGTCCTGATAAGGCAGCACGATGCGCGCGGTCTGCTCGCTCAGGTAGTCGAGGCGAACGCCCAGGAAGCGGCTGTAGGGCGAGTCCTCGACCCACTTACGGATGTTCTCCATCGAGCGTTCTTCCTTTGCTCTGGCCGAGCCCGACCACGGATAGCGCGGTCGATCACATCACGGAAAGGTGAATATATTTACACCCAGATACATTATTGCAATCCCATGTAAGCTGGGCGTACTCTCCGGAAGATGGCCGAGCCTGCTGATCTGAATCGCCGTGAGCGCCGCAAACGCGAACTGCATGGTCGGATTCTCGAGGTCGCCGCGGCCCTCTTCGAGGGGCAGGGCTTTCACGAGACCAAGGTTGCCGATATCTGCGTGCAGGCCGACATCGCCCACAAGACCTTCTTCAACCACTTCCCCACCAAGCTCGACCTGCTGCGCGAGATCGCCCACGACGGCGTCGAGCAGCTCGTCCTCGACATCGAGGACATCCGCAAGGCCGAGCGGGGAACGCCGGAGCGCATCCACCGCTTCTTCGACACCGTCGCCGAGCAGATTGCCGAGGCCGGGCCCGGAAATCGCGAGCTCCTGACCCAGGCGGTGCACCTGATCAGTGGCGATGCCGCCGAACGCTCGGATCAGGTGCGGCGGCTGCGCGCCGCGTTCACAGCCATCGTCGAGGACGGAATCGCCCGCGGTGACGTCACCCGCCGTCACGACGTGGAGTCGCTGACCGAGCTGATCATCGGCGCCTACTACGTGTTGATCTTCAACTACGCGAACCTCGATGATTTCCCCGTTCGCGAGCGCGCACGCGCAACGGG
>JAAETT010000535.1 GCA_024228115.1 bacterium | reverse complement strand
GGTGACAGTCTGTGCGGTAGTATCCGGCTTCATGAAGGGGCCCTTGTTGAGGGGAAACGCGTGTCGCAACACGTTTCTACCGCAACTGGGGCCTTCTTCAATTCAGGAACGCGACTTCTTCATGAATTATTCGGGCTAGGCACGGTTCAGCGCGGCGCGGTGAGAAGAAAGTTGGTGATGCCCCCCTCATTCGGGTGGGGTCATATTTCCTCATCTTCTGGGCTTGCGTCCTTGGGGCGGGATCAGGATGTAATCCGGATCCGAACAAACCCGCTGTCCTCGAGCCTGGGCAAAATGCTCAGATCGCGACATCGTCCGCCTACGTCCGAATCCTCGTGCTCAAGGACAGCGGGGCAGGTGAGTACCACGAGGTCTTTCTTCGCGAGGGGCTTCAGGATCCCCCGATTGACATCACGTCATCGTTCACGTTGGCCGACGGCACGCCGCCAACAAAAGACCGCCTCCACGCCAACATCGATCTTCCCCTGGGGACGCATGAGGTCTGGGTCGTCCAGCACAAAGGGGCGAACTCGTGGCAGAGCGCGAAACGCCAGTTCTCCCTCGTCACAGGGCTTGCGACGGAGTACGGCGCACTCACGGGTCTCGACGGAGGCACAGCAGGAAAGGTCGTGACCCAGGCGATCGGCGGTGCAGTCGAGCGCCCCGCCCCCGCCTCCGATCTTGCACTCCTCTTCGGAGAGACCGATCTCAACGGCGGGACCGTGCATCCGTCGACGATCGCGTTCTCGACCGATACGGATCCCACGGACGGCATCACGACCTCGTACTACGACGAGGCTGGAATTGGCACGATCGAGGCGGCGCTCGGGCCGCTGGTGTAGACGCTCACTCAGAAGCGTAGAAATCTGATCATTTGGCCGGGGGGCGACGCAGCCCGCCGTTCCGGATTCCGATTCAGATCTTCCGGGTC
>JAAETT010000534.1 GCA_024228115.1 bacterium | reverse complement strand
TATCTTTATGATTATGCTTCTATTATTCCATTTTCTAAATCATTATATGGAGTAGGTATTGTAATTTGTAGGATTAGTTAGTGAATTATTATTTTACCTAATCTTTTCTCTTCATCATTTATTGGATTTATTTAGATTGTTCTATCTTCATCTATTATATTCTCATATTTTATTTTCATTTATCTCTTTTAATATTATAATCTGTCTTCCTCTTATTCACTCATTAATTCTATAATATATAGTTAGTTCTATTTTTATATATCTTTATATGTTTCTCTTATTTATCCTTTATAACTTTATTTTCAATTCTAATATCTTAAACCAATATAATCTCTCTTATTAGTTTATCATTATATTTATCATATCTTTATCTATTATATTTTACATTCTATCTATCCATTATATACCTTCCATTTGCTATGCATTGAATTAGTGATTGATGCTTTTATTTGTTTATCTTGTTTTCCACTTCTCCAATACCTGATTCTCTAATCTTATAACATCTTTCATATTTATTATAATCTTCACATAATCCATCTTACTCTCTCTATTATAGCTAACTTTTTATATGATTATTATATTATCATCTCACTATATTATATCACCTATCTTATTTTATAGGATAAAATTTTTCTTCTTCTATCTCTTCTCCATTTTATCGAATAGTATCAGGATTATATTATTATTATTGAATTTGTAATTATTAATTTTAATAAAAAACTAAATTTAAATCCAAATATTTTATTGGAAATAGTCTGCAAAAGGT
>JAAETT010000533.1 GCA_024228115.1 bacterium | reverse complement strand
GTAATCATGGAAGGCAGTGAGGGCCTTGGCCCGCGATGGGCCGTGAAAGCGGAAGGGCTTGATGTCGGTCCACTCGGTGAGGTGCTGCTCCCACACCCCCAGGGCTGCAACAGGGCAGAGCACCAGGGAGGAGAACTTGTAAAGGGCGTGGCGCTGCGCTGCTACAGATAGCTGGACTGTCTTGCCCAGGCCCATGTCATCAGCGAGCACACCCGACACACCAAACAGCCAGTCAACTCCCAAGGCTTGGAATGGGGCTAGCTCCTTGGTTCCCGTAGGTGTCTCCAGTTTCCTGGGGTCACGGTCCTCTTGGAGCCCGATGCGTTCCTTGCGTAGAGATGCTAGCAACCCTCTGTGTGCCTTGGCCTCGGGCAACCACACCGCTCCTGGGAAGGTGAACTTCAGTTGCTTGGCGGTCTCGACCGTGGCCGGTACCGTCCACTCAGCCACCTCCAGCAAGTCTGAAGGCTTGGCCCTAGCCCCGGCGATGAGGCGCATGGGTGCGGTGTCTCTGATCGAAGTGCGGATGAGCCAGCGGTTGTCATCGAGGTGGACTTCAGTCCTCGGCATCGGTCACCACCATGTAGCTCTCCAGCTTCTCCAACATCCAGGGCTCGTTGTAGTGGGCCATGGCGAATGCGAGCACTCGGGCTGCATCGTGAGCGTGGCCCTTCAGGCCCTTCTGCCACCACCCGAAGTGCTTGAGTTTGGCGTTGGAGGTGAAGCCCTTGGCGTCAGCTCGACCGATCTCGGTGTAGTGACCAGGGCCGTGCGTGAGTGCTAGCCACCCGTTGATGTACAGGGAGTCGACCGGTGGGGTGACTCTGACCGTCTCGTTCCCTATGTCGAACCGTTCAGTGAACACGCATATGTCGGACTCTGGAACGTGCCAGTCTGTGATCACTTCCACCAAGCCCGCCAACTCCGCAAGTTCCCAGAGTTCTATACTGTGGGGGCTGTTCCTGTTCCAGATTGCGACACCCGTTGTCTCCCCTGGGTCTACGGCTATGTA
Source organism: bacterium (assembly GCA_024228115.1). Lineage (NCBI taxonomy): Bacteria > bacterium. The sequence goes on along the minus strand of JAAETT010000533.1, from coordinate 599 downwards.
AACCTGGGCGGGGGCCTGCTCGGGCCAGGTTGAGCGCCAGCCACTCAGCTTCAGTCCCATGTTCGCTCCTCTGCCTCTACGTAAGAGTCCTCGCACTTAGCGCACAACCCTTCGTAGCCAGGGCCAATGGGTTCTCCGGTGCAATCTGGGTTGTCGTATGAGCAGAACTCTCGGAGATACCCTTTGTTGCTCTCAACTAGGTCATGGCAGGCGACCACTAGGTCAGCCCACCAACTCTTCCGTGCCTCGTCGGAGATGTTGGTCTTGTCCTTGCCCAAGTTCCAGACGTATAAGGCCCGGTGCAACTCTCCAGGATGTTGCTTGGGTGTCCATGTCATGGTTGGTCCTCTCGGTACTTGTCGCCCCATCGATCAAGCGGACCGCTTGCCTCGGTAGTAAGGGGCACTGGTAGTAGTCGGTCTTCCATCAGCTCTACTGCGAGCCGGGTCACTTCCTCTACGGCACCTTCGGGAACTGAGAAGAGCACCTCATCGTGAACAGGGAGCACGAAGAACTCATCGAGCCCAGCCTGAGCCATCCGGCAACAGGCCAGCTTCAGCACATCAGCTCCGTGGCCCTGGATGATCGTGTTCGCAGCC
>JAAETT010000532.1 GCA_024228115.1 bacterium | reverse complement strand
TTGACTTGTTGCTGAGGGGGCACTGCCCCCTCAGCAACAAGTCAATTGTAAACTCCGTCCCCGCTGGTTGACTTTCTCCAGCTCGCTAGCTCGGGAACGAAACCTGGGTGCTGGGGCGCTGCGAGAACGCGGCGTGCCAGCGCTTCAGGTTGGGGAAGCCCGCACCCACGTCAGCGACTTCCAGGCTGGCGAACTTTGCGAACTCGAAGGCCGCAAAGAGGGTGCAATCGGCGATGGTTGGCCGACTCCCCGCTATGAAGGGGTGGTCGCCGGTCTCCCGGTCGAGAACGGCGAGCGGGGCGTTCATGGATTCGAGGGCTGCTTTGGCGATGGCAGGGTTGGCCTCGATGCCAGGAAGCGGAGACTTCGTTCCGTGCACGTACCGGGCGACCGCATGGAGCACGCCGTGTTCCGCGATCCGTTCCAGGCGTCGGACCCCCGCTCGCTCGAGCGGGGTCTCACCGATCATCGGCGGCTCGGGATACAACTCCTCCAGATACTCGATGATGGCGAGGGATTCCGTCAGGTAGCTGCCGTCATCGAGTTCGAGCACGGGCGTGTTTCCCAGCGGGTTCTTGGCCAGGAACTCGGGCTTCTTCTGCTCGCCGTTCGGAAGGTTGACCAACACGAACGGAATCTCGAGCCCCTTCTCCCCAAGGTAGGCCCGCAGCTTGCGCGGGTTCGGGGCAAAAGGGAAATCATGGATCTTCACTGCAGCTTCTCCTGGGCGTGGGCCGGCCTCCAAGTGTAGGACCCCGCGGGCCCGCGTAGAGGGCGAAACAGAGTGTTGCCAAGCCAGGAGAGGGGTAGGACCTCTAGTCCCTTGTCACACCAAAAGCTGGGGGTAGAGTCGTCGCAGTTTCACGCGGGCTTGTTGGGTCGTGAATTGCCAGTCGACGCCCTTCGTCGTTCGGTTGCGATCGTCTTGCCAGGCTTGGACTTGGCGCGTGAGAT
>JAAETT010000531.1 GCA_024228115.1 bacterium | reverse complement strand
CGGTCTTCTTCTCGCCCACGACAAGGCGCACTGCATCGCGCTTGAACTCGGGTGTGAACGTTCTTCGTACTCGTGCCATGGATCACCTCATTTGGGCTAGTATGCCCTAAGTTAGGTGTCCACTTTCCTGGGGAAGTGCTAAGGGCTCTTCGTCGTCGGCGCCAAGCACCATCAACAATGTGCCAACGGGGCCCAGAGAATCCAGGAGTCCATCCAGCACTGCATTCGCGCCGCCTTCGACGGGGCCCACCTCCCGAAGGCTCGCATGCACCATCAGGGGTTCACCCGGTCGAACACCGAGAGCCCGCAACTGCTCCGAAATGTCCGCTCTTGCGACCAACTTCCAGTCCTCGTTCCGACTGTCGTCACGCGGTACCACGTCTCGCCGAGAGCGCCACGGGCTCGCCATCGACCCACTCCGAGGGGCAGAGTAGGATCCGATCGTATCATCACCGCGGTTGTCGGATGACGTCGAATCGGTCTCGGGCCGGAGAGCTGATTGTAGACGCTCACTCAGAAGCGTAGAAATCTGATCATTTGGCCGGGGGGCGACGCAGCCCGCCGTTCCGGATTCCGATTCAGATCTTCCGGGTCGAAAGGTCCTTGACCCAGGGCGAACGCCCTCCCGGCTCGACCGG
>JAAETT010000530.1 GCA_024228115.1 bacterium | reverse complement strand
CGCGCTCAATCACGCCCACGCGATCCAGTTCCTCGTAGCTCATGCTCACTGTCTCCATGCCCGCGGGGGTACCCCGGGCGACTGGAAAAAGCGGACATTTCTACTTTGGAGAAACCGGACATTTCTACTTGGGTACTACAACTTCATGTCCGATAAGATATATTATGACAAGTAGGAAGGTGGTGTCCTACCCCGTGGGGTCTGAGCCGTCAAAGATCATCATTCCGATGAAAATGGCCACACCGGTAGCCACAAAGACGCCCAAGCCCAGCGGTAGCGAGAACCAAATCGGCAAATCGATATACCAGCTCCACAGGGAGCCGATGCCCTCAAACACGTCCCGGAGCGTCATTCCGCCACGATTGCCGCTCGTACCGCATCCTGAGCCGACCGAACCGGCGCCTCATGCAACACGGCCGTCACCTCGCCGTCCACTTCCCAGGCGTAGCATTTCCGCGCGGTGGGATGGTCGAGCAGCTCGAATACAAGCACCTCGCCTTCCCAGACCGTCTCGCCCTGGAACGTCTCTACGACGCGCTCGCGGCGCTCTAGGCGGCTCTTGGCGCCATGCGTGGCCTGAATGGCCTCCAAGAAACCGGAAATAGGAAGCTCGTTCACTTCTTCTCACGCTTCGTGAGGGGCAGTTCCATTGTTCGATCGTACCTCGGATGTGCCCTGTCGAGATGACGCTCCATTCCATCAAACTCACCCGCGTCGTAGCCGGCCATGATGCCAATGACGGATGCAATGTGTTCGCGCAGCTTCGGATGCCCCAGATCAGGGGTCAGGCGCTGGAAGAGCTTGTCCTTGTGTCTACCTGAAGAGTCACGTGGCGATTGTTTCTTGATCTCTTCGAGGACCCCGGGCGCGAGCCGCTTGTACACAAGGTTGTTCGTCAGATGCCCAATGGATCGTGGCTTGCGGGGGTTCGACGGGTCGTAGGGGATCTCCTTGAGGCGGTATAGGTGCCTGTAGTAGGCCAGCGGGAACGTCTTCACCCAGGGCTGTAGTTCCTTGGCGACGAAGGCTTCAAGTATCTTCGCTAGCGAGTCTCGATCGCGGTCATCCTGAAAACCGGTTGCCTCATCGACGAGAGCGATGATTCCGACCCGGGCGAATCCTCGAATGAGGATCTCGGCCTGCTCCGCTATGTGTGCCTGCTGCTTGAGTAGAGCGCCGGCCTTCCGCGCGACCAGGATTGCCTCGCAAAGGTCAGCCAGGATGGTCGCCTCGTAACCGACGATTCTCGGCCCGCCACGCGGCGGGACGAACGAGATGGAGTTGGAGATGCGCGCCGCTAACCCCTTGGAGTCAATGCCCTTTTCTTCCAATGTGGCCACGAAATGGGCCAATCGGCGCGCGCCGGCCTTGCCGCCGCTTCTGGAAAGGCCGATTCCAGTTTGCATTCCGCGCTGGGACAACACGCGGCGACCGTCCTCCAGCACGTAGCACGGGATCTCGATCTCTCCGATTCGCAGAGGCCGATCTGGAGACCCATAGGCGGCACGAGGAGTTGACACCCCCCAGCGTGCCTCCGCAGCTTTGCGCGCGATTTCTTGCCGCTCTTCCTTTGTGAGCTTCTGCGCCCGGGCCTTGCCGCCCTTTGATGCGTCGAGCTTCGTCATAGATCTCACCTCCGATGGGCGGATCTTATTCCCTGCCAAGCAAGAAAGCAATATGCTTTCCCTAGAAAGCATTTGACATGCATGCTAGAGCAAGCATACACTCTCAGCCATGAGAAAGGCCCCCACCGGATCGCTCCAGCGAGGGCCTTCTTGTGGGGCGCGGAAGGTTCCCGGGCAGCCCGTTACAAGCAGTTCCGCGGGGTTCGATTCTCCGGCGCTCCAGCAACGAGGATAGCAGCATGGCACGACTCACCACGGACAAGAAGGCAACGATCCTCGGCGCGCTGGTTGAGGGCAACTCGATCCGCTCTACGGAGCGCATGACCGGCGTCCATCGCGACACCATCACCAAGCTCGTGGTGGAGACGGGCCGAAAGGCCGAGCGGATCATGGACGAGGAGATCCGCCACTTCTCTCCGGAGCAGATCGAGATGGACGAAATTTGGTGCTTCGTCGGGAAGAAGCGAGCCCAGCTCAAGCGCACCGACGACGTGACCCGCGTGGGCGACGCTTGGACGTGGGTGGCTCTGGACCCCGATTCCAAGCTGGTCCCGGCCCACCACGTCGGCCGTCGGAAGGATGCCGATGCCCAGATCCTGACCAAACAGCTCGCTCGACGGATCGAGGGGAGGGTCCAGATCAGCACCGACAAACTCTACGCCTACCGGCACGCCATCAGCCTGCACCTGGGAGGCTCGATCCACAACGACACGAAGGTGGACTATGGGCGCATTGTAAAGCGGTACAAGGGGGCCCCGCTCGATACGGGTAGGTATTCGCCTCCCGAGGTCGTGGCGATCGACAAGGATGCAGTCTACGGGAACCCTGACCCCGACCGGATCTGCACTTCACACGTCGAGCGCCAGAACCTCACGATGCGAATGGGGATGCGCCGCTTTACTCGCCTAACCAACGGCTTCTCGAAGAAGATCGAAAACCTCCGTGCGGCGACGGCGCTGCACTTCGTCCACTACAATTTCGTGCGGTGCCATTCCACGATCAAGACGACGCCGGCTCTGGCCTCCGGTATCGCGGATCACAGATGGACCCTGGAAGAGCTGGTGGATGCGCCGTATTAGTCGATGAGCTTGAGCTGCTTTGGGGCTGTTGACTCTGAGGTGACCCGAGTGACCTTCTTCATTGTCACGTTGGAATATGCCGGCGCAGGGTAGTCGAGGCGCAGTCCGTTCAGCAGCTGCTTGGCAGTGAGAATCTGAATTCGCGGGTGCTTTCCCCAAGGCGATTCATACAGGCCAGCCGCCGCCGCTTCCGATATCATCGCTTTGGTCGGATCTTGCATGGTCAGGAGGGCACCGATCGTTGCTCCTTCGCGTTCCAGAACGCCACGAAGGTCGCGAACGTGAGCAACTCCTGTTCTTCCGGCCTTGACCGACAGAACAATCTCCTTGGTTTCGCTTCGCCTCCCTCCTTCGTTGAAGTAGAGACATCCGTCTATTCCTCGGTCTGCGCCCTTCTTCTGCTCCGTAGGTCGCGCGCCGACGAGGCCGAGGATCCACCATTGAAACTGATAGGGGTCGTCTTTCGCTAGTTGGGCAGCACCCGCCAGAGAAACCGGCTCTCCGACAACCTCGGATGTAGACGCTCACTCAGAAGCGTAGAAATCTGATCATTTGGCCGGGGGGCGACGCAGCCCGCCGTTCCGGATTCCGATTCAGATCTTCCGGGTCGAAAGGTCCTTGACCCAGGGCGAACGCCCTCCCGGCTCGACCGG
>JAAETT010000529.1 GCA_024228115.1 bacterium | reverse complement strand
AGTTGACTGCGGAGCCTACGCCTGGTTCCACTCTCGGACGTATTTGCGGCCCGGAGAGCGGGGGCCGGGGGTTGAAGCGGAGGAATTACCGGTTCCGACCCATGTCCAGCGTGGATTGGCCCAAGTCCGGCGCCGAAACGGTCGATCGGAGCATCCGTACAACCAATTACTGCACAATGCACAGGTCGGGGGCCTGTGATGTCCGGGGAGATTTGGTAGTGTGTCCGGTTATGGAGATTACTCTCACCATAAATCCTGAGGACCCAGACTCTCTCGGAGGTAAGTGGGTGCTAATTGCTACATACGGGGGGAAGACGTACACCAAGGTAGCTCCGGATATGACTTACGCTGTAGAGGACGCTGATGAGCGGGTATCTATGGCGCTAGAGCAAGCCTTCCCGGGCACGGAGAGTTTGCACAGATGACCATCTACCGCCGACCGGACTTCGATCACAACTCCATCAACCCCGGTAAGTGCTTCATCTTGAACCGGGTGAAGGGCAAGAAGGAAGAAGGCATCTTCCGGGTGGGCAATGTCGACCTGGAGCGAGGATGGCTCGACATCTCAGAGGGT
>JAAETT010000528.1 GCA_024228115.1 bacterium | reverse complement strand
TCGCTATTCCGAATTTGACCGATACCAAGGATTTGAAGGAAAATGAAGATTTTCGCCTATTTTTATTAAACTCGTTTCTGGTAGTTCATTTGAAGAGTAGATAACGAATATGAAGCTGAAAATGTGCTGCATCTTCTTCCGATCACTGTCCAGAATTTGACCGAATCCAAGGTATTGAAGGAAAATGACGATTTTCGACGATTTTTCTTAAATTCGCTTCCGGTAGGTCATTTAAAGGACAGATAACGAATATCAAGCTACAACTGTGCTACGTCTTCTTCCAATCCTTCCAATTTTTAATGAAAATGTGGGCCCCTCAGGGCCCACTCTCAATAACATTTTCCATCTCCAATGTTTTCTGGAATGTGACACTTAAATTGTTCATCAAATCCATTAGAGAGAAATGGTATGTGGTTTAATTTAATTAAAAGTGTGGGACCCTCAGGGCCCGCAGTCAATAACATTTTCCATCTCAGAGCTATCAAAATGCGCAAAGTAGCTTTTTGTGACAGTAAAAAGCTAAAAATTCCATGTGATGGCATTCAGGTGACAGAGTAAAATCACAGTCCACATCATGTTTTCCTCGAGCTAATCTCTCTCTCTAAACAAATCTTTTCTTTGCATTACTGTTTGTTTTAGGCATAGATTACAAAT
>JAAETT010000527.1 GCA_024228115.1 bacterium | reverse complement strand
TGTCAATCTGAAATTGTGCTACGTCTTCTTCTGATCACTATTCTGAATTTGGCCGAATCCAGGGATTTGAAGAAAAAATGACGATTTTCGTCGATTTTTCCTGAATTCGCATCCGGAAGGTCATTTGAAGGACAGATGACGAGTATCAAGCTACAACTATGCTACATCTTCTTTCAATCCTTCCAATTTTTAATGAAAATGCGGGCCCCTCAGGGCAAACTCTCAATAACATTTTCCATCTTCAATGTTTTCTAGAATGTGACACTTAAATTGTTCATCAAATCCATTAGAGAGAAACGGTACATGGTTTAATTTAATTGAATGTGTGGGACCCTCAGGGCCCGCAGTCAAAAACATTTTCCATCTCAGAGTTATCAAAATGCGCAAAGTAGCTTTTTGTGACATCAAAAAGCTAAAAATTCCATGTGATGGCATTCAGGTGACAGAGTAAAATCACAGTCCACATCATGTTTTCCTCGAGCTAATCTCTCTCTCTAAACAAATCTTTTCTTTGCATTACTGTTTGTTTTAGGCATAGATTACAAAT
>JAAETT010000526.1 GCA_024228115.1 bacterium | reverse complement strand
GTCCGAATAGAGCCTTGAATCAATCGCACTGAAGTGGCCTTGTTGGGTGTCGGTGGAGAAGCCTCGTAACTCCTTCATCTCACACTCGCAGGGCCATTTCAATGTCCGGCCTTCACCTCAATACGACGGATTGGAGCTAGCGCACCGGAACCGGGTGCAACGGAGCTTCCGTCGGCGCCGTTGCGGAGAGGGTAAAGATCCAGCCGTCCGAGGTTCTCCACCAGCCGGTGAGCGGTTCGGGCACGCCCGGCACCCGGACGACCATCGGCCCGAAGCCCTCAGGCGTCGCCAGCGGTCCGAGCCGTACGTTCACCTCGCGCGTATCGACGTCCAAGCCGATTCCCAGCGCTTTCAAGGCGCTCTCCTTCGCGCTCCAGAAGAGCGTCGCAAGCCGCGAGCGGGCGGGCCCTTGCAATGCCAACGTCAAGCGCGCCTCGGCAGGCGCCAGGAAATCGGCGATGAAAGCCTGGCTGCGTGGCTCCACCCACTCGAGGTCGCAACCGAGGCCGAGCCCTTCGGGCCCCACGGCGCAGAGCGCCGCCCCGGCCCGATGGCTCAGGGAGAGGGCGCAGGCAGCGGGTCGCCCGTTCCACCACGCCAGCGGCGCCCCGTTTTCGGCGCGCCGGATCTCGACGGCCGCAGGCGAACAATCCGCGCCCAGGTAGCGGGCGACACCGTGTTTCGCCGTCCAGCGACCCAATCGATAGTCCCGGCGAGCGCGCGGCGGCTGCAAGGCCCCCAGACGCACCCTCTCGCCGGGCGCCAGCCAGGAGGGCGCACGCGGAACGTCCCGGCCGCGCCGAAGGGTGAGTTCCGCTCGCGGAAGGTTCATTCGATCTCCCGCGCCATTCCCCGCTGGAGCGCCTCCACCAGATACGGGCGCAGCCGGGAGGGTTGCAGAATCTCGTGCAGCGAACCCACCGTCCGCGCGCGATCCACGCTGTGGATGCGGTCGAACTCGTCGGCGACCTCGCCCAGCTTCTCCGAGCGCAGATCGTCGTAGAGCTCGTGCCAACGCGCCCGGAGCTGGCCCCGGGTCGCTTCGTCTGCCGCTGCAACCTCCTGTTCCAACGCCTGCAGGCGTGTGTCGTCGCGGGTGCGCCGTTCCACCTCGCCGGAGAACACCACGGCCGCGGCCGGCGCTCCGCCGATCACGGAGGCACGGCTCCCCTCCAGGGCTGCCACCTCGAGTCCTTCGTTCAACGCGCTGGAGAACACCACGTAGGCACCGCCGTGGTAGCGACTGATCACGCAGAACACCATCGGGCCCTCGAAGTTCACCACCGCACGACCGATCTCAGCGCCGTACTCCAATTGGAGGCGGCGCAGCGATTCGGGCGAACCGTCGAAGCCCGAGAGATTGGCCAACACCACGACCGGCCGGTTTCCGCTGGCAGCGCAGATCGCTCGCGCCACCTTCTTGGAGGAGAGCGGGAAGAGCGTTCCGCCCGTCCATTGCTCCGGCCCGTCGGCGGGTATGAAACCCAGCCGCGGGATGGATCGGGATTCGATGCCGATCACGCTCGCCGGAATGCCGCCCAGATGCGCGTCCCAGACGACGGCGCCTTCGGCCTCGCGCATGTCCGCCCAGCGCTCCAGCGGCTCGTGGTCCTGGTCGATCACCGCATGCATCACGCGGCGGATGTCGAAGGGGCGACGTCTCTCCGCGTTGTGCTCCGCGCTCCAGATGTCGCCGACCACTTCGAAGGTGCCCTCTTCCCCTGCGCCGTACGGGTAGATGCAGACGTCCCGATCGATCGGATCGTTCGTCGGTGCGCGTCGCGGGAAGCGCTCGCCGGGCGCGCGATAGCTGTGTTCGTAGTGGCGGAAGAGCAGGCGGCAGGCATCGGCCGTATCGCGGGCCCAATACTGGGCCTCGCCGTTCACACCCATGATCTTCTCGTAGCCACCGATACCGGTGTTGTCCTCCGCGGAAACCCCCCCGGAGTAGTCGAGGGCGCGCTTTCCCGTCAACACCATCGAGGCATCCGGCGTCATGATCAGGATGCCCTTCGTGTGCATCAACATGGTGGCCTCTGCGTTCCAGTAGGATTGCCCACCCACATTGATACCGGTGACGATCAGGTTGAGTTCCCCGCCCGCCTGGGTGAACTCCACGATGCGGCGCAGCGCCGCGGCGGTCCAATCGAGGTTCTCCGTCCCGCTATCCATCGCGATGCGCGCACCAGCCGAAATGGGGAACCACTCGAGGGGGACGCTCAACTCCTCGGCCAGATCGATCGCGGCCATGATGCGCCGGCACTCGGCCTCCGCGAAGGAGCCCATGTCGCGGCTCGCGTCACCCAGCAGGATCACACGGGTCATTCCTTCTGGATGCTTGGGCGTCTCGTTGCGGATGGTGCCCACCAGGATCTTGGCCTGGTTACCCCCAGGCGCTCGATCCACCGGAATCAGGCGACCCTTCGCATCCAGGTCGTACTCGCGGAACTCGCCGGGCGGAAACTCCGTGCGGGTCCCGTCGCGGGGAGGCGCAATCATCTCGAGCAACGCGTACGGGTACAACATGCCGCGTTGGCGCATGCGCACCACGCGCTGATCGTAGGGCGAAAGAGGCGCGATCGGGCGTTCCGCAGGCGGCTTGAAGGAAAGCACCAGGTCGCTTCCGCCGGGAGCCGCCAGCTGCACCACCGTGTCGCGCAGCCCACCATTCTCGGGGTCGGTCATGCGCGCGCGCACGACGGTCTTCTGGAGCCCGAGCCCCTCCGCGGCCGGAAGCAGGCGATGGGCAACGCCCTGTAGCTCGTCCATCTCCAGGTCGAGAGGCGGCCACACGTAGAGCAGCACGCGATTCCAGTGCAAGCGACGGCGACGGGTGCGATGCGATTGGAACAGCCGGATCGCGCCAAGCGCCTCCATATACTGCATTTCGAGATGGGGAAGATGGGTCACCCGGCCGCTCGCATCCCGCACCGGTGTGGCATCCCGAACCTCAGCGAAGGCGAAGAGCCGCTCGTCCTTCGGATTGTCCCTCGCGACACCGTGGAAGAGATACACGTCCTCAGCGGAGGGAATCCGCTCCACTTCGAAGTTGCCGAGCCTCCACAGCTGCAGCCGCTTTCCCATCATCGGGTGGAGGCCCCGGTACAACCGGTCTTCAGCCACGCCATCCGTGTCGGGGCGGAAGGTGAAATGCCTCATCGCGGCCATTCCGCGCCCACCCTGCGAGGGTGCGATCGTGATGACGATACGCCGTACCGGGCGCGAGAGCTTCCATCCCGCGAGAGCTTGCGCCAGCTGCGCCGAATCCTCGTCGGGATCGGGGAAGGCGCTGTCTCGACGGAGGTGAAGGTCGATCACGACGTCGTGATCGGCCGGTGCCGAAGCGAGAAGCTCACCAAACGCGGGGCCCAGATCGGCCACCTCCTTCCAACTACCGTGGCCGGTGACCGCGTGGATCTCGCGGCCTTCGTACGAATATTCGGCGAACGCAAAGCTCCGACCGGCGCGGTCGATGGCTCGCAGATCCCGAAGCTCGCGGATGCGGTAGTAGCGCAGGAAGAGAACTTCCAGGATCACCCTGCGCAGTTCTGGTTCGGCATCTTCGATGCGAGCGACGAAGAGCGGGGCCAGCGGCTGGGAGCACTCAACGAGTTCACGCATCGCCTCAGCGCGGGCTGCGGCATCGCGCGAGTCCACGGCCGCGCGCAGAAGCTCGTCCGCTTCGACAAATGCTCCCTCGCGAATGCTCTCGAAGAAGGGCCGGTCGAACAGGCGATAGCGAACTTCGCGCGCCAGATCGGCAACCGCCTGGTTTCGACCTCCGGCCACGTTCACGATGCGGTCGAGCAGCTCGCGAAACTCGTCGCCGGCGCTCTGCGCGAGCGCGCCCGGCGTGAGTTGCCGTTCGAGTACATCGAGCACTACGCGGGACAGCTCGTCGATGCGTTGATGGCCCTTGCAGATCCAGAGCAGGGTCTCCTCCAGCGCCGGCGTGCGATCGAGGCTGTCGATACCATAGCGATGCAGCGCCCGCTGGAGGCGGTCCACGTAACCGGGCGAGAGGCCCGCCGCGGCCGAATCGAGCGATCGCAGGTAGAGCAGCAGGTACTCCTCTGGCGTGCGCACATCGCCGCCAGCCAGTCCCGCCTCGCCGCGTTGGCGCAGCAACAGGGCGCATTGATCAGCGAAAATGGCGAGGATCTCGCGCTCTCCCTCCAGTAATTCCGGATCGTCCGGCGGCAGATCCAAGCAGGCTTCGCGACGCTCGGTCGCGAACCGCGCCAGCTCGGCAGCGTCCACGTCGAAACCCAGAGCGAAACGCCGCAGGCCTTTCAGAGCGTGTCGAGACCGCGCAGCAGGGGTGTCGAGCCCGCCCTCTTCCGCCACCAGATCCTCGAGCGAGACGCGATCCCGCGGAACCTCGGTTGTTTCGCTGTCGGAGGGCTCGATCGAAACGAGCGCCTCACCCGTGCCCACCTGAACGTTCGGTCCGACGAGCACTTCGCGTACGCGTCCGGCACAGGGCGCGGCGATGGCGATCTCGGTCTTCATCGCCTCCAGCACGGCGATCCGGTCGCCCTTCTCGACGCGGTCACCGGGGGCGACGGCAACCGAAACCACGACGGCGGGCGCCGTAGAACGAACCGTACCAACCTCGTCGCGCGAGAGGCGATGAGGAACCCCGTTGACCTCGACCAGCTGGTCATGGCCGTCGGACATCGACAGTACATGGAAGTGTTGGCCTGCGACCAGCAGCCGGCGTTCGAATCCCCCGAGGCGCTGCACCTCGACCGAGATGCGTCGGTCATCGAATTCCACCTGATACGCATCCGGCCCCACACGAAGCACGCGCAGCGCATACTCGACCCCACCCCGGCGCAGCTCCACGTCCACACCCACATCGCGGCGCAGCCGCAGCCGTCCTCGCGCAGCAATGGAATAGAAGAGCGTCTGCTCGGCCGCCCGCTGCGCTTCGTATCCCTCGATGGCACCCATGACCAGGGCGACGTCGGCGTATCGGTCCGAGAGATGCTCTCCCTCGGCCGTCAGCCGATCGAGCCAGCCCACATCGACCTCACCGCTCTCCACCTCGGGCCGCTCCAACAGCCCGAGCAGAAAGCCCTTGTTGCTGGTGCCGCCGCGCACGACCAGCTGCATGTCCTCGAGCGCACACCGCAGCCGCGCCAGGGCCTCGCGTCGGTCGTGTCCGTAGGCAATCACCTTGGCAAGCATCGAATCGAATTCCGGCGCGATGTCATCGCCCTCGGAAAAGCCGGTGTCGATGCGCAACCCGGGCCCGGTGGGCAGCCGCAGCAGCTCCACGGTGCCGGGCGTCGGAGTGAAGCCCCGCTCCGGGTCTTCCGCATTGATGCGCACCTCGATCGCGTGGCCATGGGGTGCGGGCGGCTCGCCCTCGAGCCGACCACCGGCTGCCACGTAGAGCTGAAGCTTGACCAGATCTACGCCCGTGGTCGCCTCTGTGACCGGGTGCTCCACCTGCAGCCGCGCATTCACCTCCATGAAGGAAAAGGCGCGCTCGGCCTGGTCGTAGAGGAACTCGACCGTGCCCGCTCCGCGGTAGCCCGCGAGAGTGCCGAGACGCGCAGCCGACTCGCGGATCTCGCGATGCTGCGCCTCCGAGAGCGCGGGAGAAGGCGACTCCTCGATCACCTTCTGGTTGCGGCGCTGCACGGTGCAGTCACGCACGCCAAGCGCCCAGGTCGTCCCATGGCCGTCGCCCAGGATCTGCACCTCGATGTGGCGCGCGCCTTCGACGAGCCGCTCCATGAAGACCGTGGCGTCGCCAAAACCCGAAAGCGCCTCGTTTCGGGCGCTCTCGAACGCCTCCTCGAGCTCAGCAACTCCGCGCACGCGGCGAATGCCGCGACCGCCGCCACCAGCAGTCGCCTTCACCATCAACGGGAAGCCCAGAGCCGTAGCCTGCATGCGCGCCTCGTCGAGGCTTTCGACCGGTCCACCGCTCCAGGGCGCGACCGGTACGCCCGCCTGCTCGGCCATGCGCTTCGAGCCGATCTTGTCGCCAAGCGTGCGCATCACGTCTGCATCCGGCCCGATGAACACGATCCCGAGTTCGCTGCAGAGATCTGCGAAGCGCGCGTGCTCGGCGACGAACCCCCAGCCCACCCACGCCGCCTCGGCCCGGGTCTTCCGCAACGCAGTTTCGAGCGCGCCATAGTCGAGGTAGCGGCTCTTGCGATGGCCATCCTCGGGATCCACGAAGGTCGCCGAGCCCAGCGCATATGCCTCGTCGGCTTCGCGCACGAAGCGCGCGTGCTTGTCGGGCTCCGTGTAGAGGGCGATAGTCCGCAGCTCAGCGTGCCCCTCGTGACGCAGCTCGGCCACCGCCCGCATCAGGCGCACGGCCGGCTCCCCCCGGTTGACGACCACGATGCGTCGAAACGCCGCCACGTCTGTCATCCCTGCTCCTTCAGCCCGGACCGCAGCGGATCCCGCAGCGCATCGGGAAGCTCCCCTGGTAGGGCGGTCGTGGCGTAGCCCCGCATGCGCAGCCGCACCCGACCGTTCGCGTCGACGACGAACGCGTCCTTCCCGCCCTCCTCCACCACGGCTCGCAATTCCTCACCCGGCGACGGCGGATCGTGAGGCAACTCAACACGAGCGATCGCGCTGGGCAGCGCCATCCTGCCCGTGCCCGCCATCTCCCCGAGCCCCGCGGCCTGGAAGCAGAGTTCGAGCAAGAGTGGACGCGACGCGAGCGGCGAATCCTCGGGATGATGATGAGCTGGCAACTCCTGCGCCATGCAGCCAACCACTCGCTCACCATCGCCGAAGGCACCCGCAAGCACGCGGTAAGCCGGCCCGTGGAAATAGAGCTGGTAGATCGTGTCCACCCCGACGCGCGGCTCTCCCTTGGGCACCGCTACCGATTCCTCCGTGGGCGGTTCGGCCGCGAGGCGCACGGATGCGCGGAAATGCACCGTGACCTGGGGCTCATCGCGTCCCGGCAGCATCCGCTCGCCCAGCATCCGGCAGTGGGCAATCCAACCATCGCCCTCCTTCGCCGGCGCCATGCGTGCTTCCAGCAGGATCTTTCGCGGCTCGTCGCGATAGAATTTGAAGGGTGCCAGGAAGGACACGTCCTCGAACGCGACGACGACATGGCGGTCCGGCGCGATCGCCGATGCCAATTCGGCGAAGGCCTCGAGCCCCATCACGCCGGGGAGCACCGGAGTGCCCTCGATACGGTGATGATCCAAGAAGGGTTGGTCGTCCGGCTGCAGCAAGGCCTCCGCACGCACGATGCCGCCGCCTGCGAGGCCGGTGATCTGGAGGCCCAGCGCGCCCAACGACCTCTCCTTTTCGACGCTGAGGCCTCCCGTCGGATCGCGTTCCGCCTCCATCACGCCAAGCGCTCCCGCGATGAGTACCTCTCCGCAGCGCGAACTCCCCAACAGCTCCTGACGGACGATGGGAATGCCCGCTTCCGGGGAAAGCATGTCGATGCCCGCGCGGGCCATCACTTCGGGAATGGAACCACGCGAGGCCATACCGATGCCGGACCAGGCGGTCCAATCGATGGCCAATGCCCGGGTGCCGGGGCGGACCGCGGAGATGTGGGACGCGAACTTGCACAGCAGGTCGTTCGCCGCGCTGTAGTCCGTTTGCCCCGCGTTTCCGAACCGGCCCGAGATGGAGCTGAATGCGACCGTGGCTCGCACTTGCGTACCACGAAGCGCCCGGATCAGATTGAACCAGCCATCGCATTTCACGTCGAAGACGAGATCGAACTCATCGTCCGTCTTGTCGGGCAACGCCCGGCTTCGCTCGAGACCCGCTGCGTGGATCAGTACGTCGACGCTTCCGCCGCCGGACAGGAGCTCTTCCCCGAGCTTCGCGACCGCCTCGCCATCGGTGAGATCCAACGTATGCCAGTGAGCCTCGCCACCCGCTGTGCGCACGGCCTGCACCGCGACCGCGGCGGCATGCACGCGCTCGATGCGGGAGAGCTCCCTCTCAACCTGGACGGGAGTCACCCGCCCGCCCTTCGCACGCATCCTTTCCATGATCTCGCGACGCAGACCGTCCCGGTCGGTGCCAAAGCGCAGCACGTCCGGATCCTCGAGATCAGGCGCCGGGGCCAGGTCGAGCAGGTGGAAGACACCGCCACCCACTCCGGCCGCCAGATCCGCGACGATTGCCGAGACAATGCTGCCCGCCGCGCCTGTCACCCAGAAGACGCTCTTCGAATCGAGCGCGAGTCCCCCTCCATCCTCGGAAGGCCGCTCGTCGAGCGCCACCCCGGCGCGCACACCAGCAGCGATCCCTACCTCCACCGTTCCGGGGTCGCGCAGCGTCTCCGCCAGGAGTGCCTCCGCCACCTCCTCTGGACCTGCGTTTCCGGCGAAGTCGACAACTTTCGAGAGCGCTGCTGGGCGCTCGCGCCCGAACGCCTTCACGAAACCTGCGACCGCGCCGCCCTCCGGCGCAGGCAGCGGCTCGCCTCCCAGGCCGTGCCGGCCACCCATCCTGGTGGCGGCCACCAGGAAGCGACCGGTTTCGCCCAGGTCGTCGTACAACTCACGCGCCACTCCGACCAGCCGCTTGACGCGCGCATCGAGGCTCGCGCGCCATTCGGCGAGGCCGATCTCGTCCGGATCGCCAGCCGGGTCGAGAGCTGGCAGCCAATACAGGCCCGCGATCGGCCCCTTCGCACGGAGCTTGGCCAGCTTCCGCACCAACGCAGCGCCGTCGGCCTGGGCGTCGAGGCCAATGACCTCCACCTTGCGCTCCGTAAGGCGGCTTGCAAGGGCTTCGCCCACCCCGCCCGCATCCGCGAGCAGCGCCACCCGATCCCCGGCCGTGAGCGCGATACCCGTCTCCTTGCAGCGCTCCAGTTCGGGCCGCAGCGCGATCACGGGAACTCTGCGCAGCTGAGCCATCCCGGCCTCGTCGACACCCCGTGGTGGCCGAAGGGCATCGCTTGCGGCGGCGGTTGCTCGCGTTGGCGCACCCGGATCTTTGGAAGCCTTGGCCTCCGATGCGTCGGGAGATGACTTCGCTGGCGCGCCCGCATCCCCCGCCTTGCGATCGAGCACGAACTGCACGGCGTGGGCGATCGTCGGGTAGTCACGCAGCTTCAGGTTCTCATCCCGGGGAATGTCCCAACCCTCGCGAATCGCCGCGAACGTCTCCGCCTGCTTGACCGTATCGATGCCCAGATCCGCCTCCAGGTCCAGATCCGGATCGAGCATGTCCGTCGGATAGCCCGTCGCCTTTGCGACGATCGCCAGCACCCGCTCCAGGATCGCGGCCTCTTCTCCCTCAGCCGAGGCGGTTGACGCGGAAGCGGGCGGCGACCCGGCCGGCGGCGCATCGCCACGCGCCGACTCCGGCATCCGCTCGACCACGAACTGCACCGCATGCGCGATCGTCGGGTAGTCACGCAGCTTCAGGTTCTCATCCCGGGGAATGTCCCAACCTTCGCGAATCGCCGCGAACGTCTCCGCCTGCTTGACCGTATCGATGCCCAGATCCGCCTCCAGGTCCAGATCCGGATCGAGCATGTCCGTCGGATAGCCCGTCGCCTTCGCGACGATCGCCAGCACCCGCTCGAGGATTGCCGCCTCCTCTCCCTCGGCCGTTGTCGTTGGCGCAGACGAGGCCGGCTCTGCGACGCGAGACGTTTCCGGGGCTGGAGCAATCGCAACCGCTGCCGGCGCAGCCGAGACGAAGCCCGTCGGCGCTCCCACGTCGCGAACCCGCAGCGTGCGGCCCACACGTTCCGCCTCGGCCTCATCGTGGCCGGTCACGCGCGCCAGCCAATTGCGGTAGGCGCTCGCGTCCTCGAGGCGGGTCTCGTAGCCCAGCTCGTCCGCGCAGGGACGGCTGCCGTCGGGAGTCGGCGCCCAACGCAGGAGCGACATGCTGATCTGGGAGCCGAATCCCGCTCCGAGCCGCAGCGCGTAACGCACCGGGTAGCTGCCGCCGCGAGAGAGATGCAGCGGCCCGAGGTCCGGATCGGGCTCACGGTAGTTCGGCACCGGCGGCACGGTGCCCGTCTCGAGCGCCTTCACCGCAACGACATCCTCGATGCCAACGCCCATCGGGTGCCCGGTCAGGCCCTTGGTGTTGGCCACGACGATCTCGGCCGCCGCGTCGCCGAAGACATGGCGAAGCGCCTCCACCTCGGCCGATGCGCTCCCGCCACGAGCCGGCGTGTAGGTCTCGTGGGAAACGAACAGCAGCTCACGGGCAATCGCGCGCCGGTCCAGGCCTGCCCGATGCTCTGCCTGGGCCACCAGCCGCTCCATCACCCCGGCGATGTGCTGGACGTCCAGGCGCGTGCCGTGGAACGCGCTGTTCGCAGTGACGGTGCTCAGCACGTCGCAGATCGGACGTAGCCCGCGTTCCTGCAGGCAAGCCGGGGCCTCGATCACGATCCCGACGGCGCCCATCCCCAGGATCATGCCGTGGCGGCGGCGATCGAAGGGCAACGCGGCCTCTTCCACCACGTCGTCCGTTGCTGCGGCACCGGTGGCCAGGAAGCCGGATCCTACCCACTCGAGCAACTGATCCGTCGTGACGTCGTCGGCGCCGATCACGACGACGCGTCGGCAGCGGCCCGCGGCGATCCAATCCTCGGCGAGGGCGAAGGCCTGCGTCGTGCTGGCGCAGGCCGAGTTCACGTGGGTGTTCGGTCCGCGTGCGCCCACGTACTCGGCAAACTGGGCGTGCGCCATGGGCAGGACCCGGAACAAGAAGCGTCGATCGAACTCATACGCCTCCTCTGCCTGCTCTTCGGCCAGCTCGTGCAGTCGCCGCTCGATCTCCGTGGCGAGCACCTGGCTGGCACTGCCTTCCTCGCGTGCGCGGCCAAGCAACTCGCGCAGCAGCTCCTCTCGCTGGGTGCGGGCGTGATCGGCGTGGTAGCGGTTCAGCTCGTCCGCGAAGGAGTCGTAGCCGGGAAAGGCACTTGCGAAGATGACACCTGTCTCGTCGCGCAGATCCTCGGGGAGCATCCAACGGTCCGGGAGCTTCGTTCCCTTCGTCGTGGTGCGGTAGCGCATCACGAGCGGAAGCCCGGCATCGCGCATCGCCTCGAGACCTGCACCCATCGCGAGCTTTGTCGTCACGTCGAGCGCCAGGGTGCGCTCGCGCGGTACGCCGAATTCCTCCGCCAGGTCGTGGTGACCTGCGCGGGCAGCGAGCTTGATCACCTCGGACGAGCTGCCGATCGCCTCGAAGTGGGGCTCACCCTCCGACTTCACCAGGCGCGTGATGTTCTTGTCCAGCATCGCGTGGCGGAAGCGCGTGGGAATCAGGTCGATCTCCTGCTCGCCGTCCAGGATGTGCTGCACGTTGCCGTCATCGAAGACGTTCTCGCGACCGGGCAGGCCGAGGCCTGCGCCACTGACGACCGGGGGAGCGGTGCTACGAGGGCCATCGTCCGAGTGCAGGATCCGCGAGCCTCGCTCGAGGAATTCCGAGAACAACTTTCCCAGCTCCGCGTAGCGGGCCTCGCCGACCGGCGCCACGACGGGCGGAGTGGACGAAGCAATCGGGGCCATCGATGCGGACATGGCAGCCGATGCCGCCGAAGATGCGGCGGGCCGACTCGCGACGGCGTCGCGACCGAGGCCCAGACCCGCCGCCCACAGGCCGCATAACGCCTGATCGAAGGAGGCGACATCTCCAACTTTCGGATGGTTCGTGAAGAGCGTCACCACGTCATCGCGCGCCGCGAGCACATCCTCCGCGAAGCCGTGCAACGCCTTCTTCGGCCCCACCTCGACGAAGACGCGGGCACCCATTTCGTACAGCGTCTCGAGCCCCTTCACGAACTGAACCGGAGACGCAACCTGAGAAGCGAGCCGGTCGATCATCTCGGGAACGACGTCCGGGCCCATCGGATAGGGCTTCCCGTCCACGTTGCCGATCAGCGGGAGCGTGGGCGAGGCGAGCCGCAGGCGCTCGAGCGTGCGACGCAGTGGCACGCTCACGGGCGCCACGATGCTGGTGTGGAAGGCATGGCTCACTGGCAGCCCCACCACCTGGTGACCCGCCGCCTGGAGGGCGGCCACGGCACGCTCCACGGCTGCCGTGGCTCCACCGATCACGGCCTGGGAGGTGCTGTTGAGGTTGGCGACGACCACGTTGCCATCGGTTTCGGCGACGACGGCCTCGATCTCCTCGAGCGGCGCAAACACGGCCGCCATGAGCCCGTTGTCGTCGATCGTGAGGTCCGCCATCTCCCGGCCTCTGGCGCTCACCGCTTCGAGGGCGTCTTCGAAGGGCAGCGCACCAGCGGCCACCAGCGCTCCGTACTCGCCGAGGCTATGTCCCATCACCAGGTCGGGTGTCAGGCCGTACTCCGCCAGCAACCGGGTCAGCGCCGCATCCACAGTCAGCACGGCGGGCTGGGTGATCTCCGTCTGACGGAGCTGCTGCTCCGCCGCCTTCGTCGCAGCCTCATCGCCTGGCTCGACGAACAGGATCTGGCTGAGTGGGGTTCCGTCCAACAGAGGCGTCAGAACCCGGTCGGCCTCGGCGAACGTCCGGCGGACCACGGACTCGCTCGCACGCAGGTCGCTCAACATGTTCACGTACTGCGAGCCCTGACCCGTGTAGAGGAAGGCGACGCGGCCCGGCTCGCCGTGCCCCAGGAAGACGCCCTGGGCACGCAGCGCCCGCAGCATCGGCGCCCGGGCGTCCGGCTCGGCTTCGAGTGCCTTGCGCGCCCGTGTCGCCTTGGCGGCCAGCTCGCCCGCATCGGCATATGCGATCGCGAGCCGGTGGTCAGCCCGCAAATCAGCCTCGACAGGCGCCTGCAGCGGGGGCGTGCGGCCCGCATCAGCCTCCTGGCGAAGGGTGTCGAGGCGCGCCAGAAGGCCCGCTTCGTCGCTTGCGCCGAGCACGACGGCGCCGCGCAAGGGCGCGCGCAACTCCACCGTCGTCGTCCCGGCGGTTCCCGCGCCGCGCGCCTGCTCACCAGCTCCTCTGCGACTTTCAAGGAGACCCGGTACGTGTTCTTCCAGAACCGCGTGGAAGTTCGTACCACCGAAGCCGAAGGCACTCACACCCGCGCGGCGCACACCGTCCGGCGGAGTGTCCCATGGCTTGAGCTCCGTGTTGACGTAGAGCGGACCCTTGTCGAAATCCAGGTTCGGGTTCGGCTTGTCGAAATTCAGACTGGGGGGCAACACCTTCTCGTGCAGCGCGAGCACCGCCTTCAGCAGCCCGGCGGCGCCGGCCGCGCCCTTCAGGTGACCGATGTTCGATTTCACGGAGCCCAGCGCAATCGAGCGTGGCGCGAGATCCGGCCCCGAAAATACGGCTTGCATCGTCTCCACCTCGACCACATCGCCCACTCGGGTCGATGTGCCATGGCCTTCGACCATTCCGGCCGTGGCCGGCGAGAGACCCGCGTCGGCCCAGGCGCGCTCGAGGGCGAGGCGCTGGCCCACGGGGTTCGGTGCGGTGATGCCCTTGCCGCGCCCGTCGCTGGCGCCACCGACCCCGCGTAGTACCGCGTAGATGGAATCGCCCGCGGCCTCGGCGTCCGGCAAGCGTTTGAGCAGGAAAAAGGCGGCGCCCTCCCCCATCACGAAGCCGTCAGCGCCCGCTGCATAGGGGCGTGTGCCAGTGGCCGAGAGCGCACCGATCTTGCAGAACTTCACGAACGGCGCAGGGCCCATGTTGCGATCGACGCCGCCCACCAGCGCGGTGTCGTACTCGCCAGTCACCAGCCCTTCGTGGGCCGCATCGATGGCAGCCAGCGCAGACGCGCAAGCGGCATCGCAGATGAAGTTGGGCCCGTGCAGGTCGAAGAGGTTGGCGATGCGTCCGGCGATGCAGTTGGCCAGCTCGCCCGGCATGCTGTCCTCGCTGACCTCCGGAAAGCGCTCGACCATGCGATCGTGGAGCTGAGCCGTGATGGCCTCGCGGACATCCTCCTGCAGCTCGGCGAAGGAAGGTGCCTCCCCGAGCGCGCGCGCGTACTCCGGAAAGAAGATCGGCAGGGACGTCCAATAGTGAAGGTCTCCCGCCATGGCCGTGCCAACGATCACCGCAGTCCGCTTCTTGTCGAGCGGCCTCTCCGGGTACCCATAGTCTGCCAGCACCGCTCGCGCGCAGGCAACGGCCCACTTCTGCGCATCGTCCATCGCATCCGCGACCTTCGGCGGGATGGGAAGCTTCCACTTCATGGGCTCCCACTCCCACTCGCGAACGAAGCCGCCGATCTGGCTGTAGGTCTTGCCTGGAACCGACGGGTCGGCGTCGTAGTAGAGCGCCGGATCCCAGCGCTCGGGGGGGACCTCGCCAATGGAGTAGCGGCCGGCCTTGATGTTCGACCAGAAGCTCGCCACGTCCGGTGCATCCGGCAGAATGGCGCTGACGCCGACGATCGCGATCGCGCGGTCCGCAGACTCGGTCATTTCAGATCCTTCTGGCTAGCCGACGTCCGCCCGTAGAGGGCATCGGCAATGATATCCAGGTCACGCAGCGCCCCGCGCTGGACCTGATGAATGGAGTGCGCACCCAGGGCGCGCTCGAACTCGGCGACCTCCTGGTCGGAGAGTTCCGCCCCCCCGATCACCCAGCGCAGGCCGCCAACGCCCACTTCGAGGGCGGCCTCGCGCGCGTAGCTGCGCGCCACCGCAGCCAACGCTTCGGGCCCGAAGCGACCGTCCGCCTTGTCGGACAGGGAGTTCGTTGCCGCACCCGCAGCTCTGCGCGCCAACGCGCCGGCGCCCTCGGTACGCGCCACCAGCTCACCCAGACGGAAGAGCACGTGCTGGCTGCGAGTGAGCCTGGCCAACCGCGCCCGCTCGAAGATCTCTGCCAGCGCGTGGCAGGCCAATGCCGCAGCCGCGGCCCCACAGCCGGACACCGAGGCCTCCAGCTTCTCCAGCGCCTGGGCCCGATCGTGGTAGTACGCGCCCCGCGTCTTCAGGTGCTGCTGCCAACGATCCCGGGCGATGCTCATCTCCATGATCTCGGAGGTGCCTTCGTAGATCGTGGTGATGCGCACGTCCCGGCGGATCTTCTCCACCATGTACTCCCGGGTGTAGCCGTAGCCACCGAGGGCCTGGATGGCGGCATCGGCCGCCGCCACGCCCGCCTCCGTGGCCAGGTACTTGGCGATGGCACCCTCGACCACCAGCTGGCCCTTGGAATCCTCGAGCTCGTCGAGAGAAGCGGCAGTCTCCTCGATGAAGGCACGACCCGCCTCGAGACGCACGACGTGGGGCACGATGAGCTTGTGCGTGTAGCCCGACTTCTCCGCGAGCGGCGAGCCCGCCTGCACCCGGTCGAGCGAGTAGGCGATGGCGCGATCCAGGGCGGCCCAGCCCGCGCCAAGGCCGAACGCGGCCACCATCAGCCGCGTGAAACCGAACACGGCCACCGCCTGCTGCAATCCCTGCCCCTCTGCCTCGCCTACCCGCTGGGATGCGGGGACGAACACGTCGTCGAGGGTCAGCGCGGCCGTATTGCTGAGCCGGATACCGTGTTTATCCTCGGGCCGCTCGTGGCCAAAGCCCTCGGTACCGGCCTCCACCACGAACCAGGTCGGCCCTCCGGGGGCGTTGGCCAGCACCGTGGACACCTCCGCCACGCCGCCGTTGCTGATCCACTGCTTGCGGCCATTCAACCGGTAGCCTGCGACCTGGCCGTCCTCCTCGACGGGTGTGGCTGTGGTGCGAAGGGCCGCGAGATCGCTGCCGGCCTCGGGCTCGGTGGCCCCGTACGCCATCAGGACGCCGTCCTCGGCGATGCGGCCGAGCCAGAGCGCCCGCTGCTCCGGCGTGCCTCCCACCCGGATGGGATCGCTGCCCAGGAAGGTGGCCAGCAGCGCGGTCGCGACACCGACATCGACGCGGGCCAGCTCCTCGCAACAGCGGTAGACGTCGAAGGCTCCCCCACCCATGCCGCCGTACTCCTCCGGTACGAACAACAGCTGGATGCCAAGCTCGGGGCCGCACATCTCGCGGACCAGATCTTCGGGCATCTCGTCGCGAGCGTCGTGATCCAGCAACAACTCTTCGCTGAACCGCTGCTTGGCGAAGTCCTGGAGTGATTCCAGGACGATTTCGAGATCAGGCGCGTCGAGACCGGGGGGCATGGCTTCCTTCTCTACGAATCCTCATTCGGCACCCATTGGGCGGAAATGTCGGCTACCCGACACCAGGCGTACAGCCATTCTGGCGTGGCGTCTGCGTCGGGGACCTCCGCGTTGTCGGTTGTTCCGCGGATCGCGCTACCTCACTGCCAGTGCCGGTGTAGTATGGGGCACCACCAGGAGGAATGCCCGCGTGAGTCTCGATGAAATTCGCGTCGGTGTGCAACCTATCGAACGGTTGCGCTCCATCATTCCCGACGCTGAGATCAGCGAAGCGCTGGCCTCGGCGGAGCGGGCCGCACGTCGGCTTTCGAAGCGCGTCGTGTGGAATATCAACTCCACGGCGGTTGGCGGCGGAGTTGCGGAGATGCTGCCGTCCCTGCTCGGCTACACCCGCGCCCTCGGCATCGATACGCGCTGGCTCGTGATCGACGGAAACCCGGACTTCTTCCGCGTCACCAAGCGTCTCCACCATGCGCTGCACGGCCAGAACGGCGATGGCTCGCCGCTCGGCGATGCCGAGCGGCGCATCTACGAAGACACGCTCCGCTCCAGTGCCATCGAGCTGCAGGCGTTGGTCGGGCCCGGTGATGTGGTCATACTCCACGATCCCCAGACGGCGGGTCTGGCGCCCTACTTGACCGACCGAGGCATCCGGTTGGTCTGGCGTTGCCATATCGGCAGCGACACCGCCAGCCCCGAGGGCGAACGCGGCTGGGCCTTCCTGGCGCCCTACCTGGCATGCGTGCCGCATTTCGTGTTTTCCCGCGCGGGCTATGTGCCCGAAATCTGTGACCACGGCAAGTCGAGGATCATCCACCCGAGCATCGACCCGCTCTCGGCCAAGAACCAGGAGCTTTCGGAGGACACCGTTCATACGATCCTGGTCCACACGGGGCTGATCGAAGGACCACCCCCCGCCGGAGGCAGCCACGCCTTCGAGCGCCACGACGGATCACCGGGTCGAGTGGCCCGACGCGCGGACGTCGTGCGCTGCGGGCGGGCACCGAGCTGGGAGACTCCGCTGATCGTGCAGGTCTCGCGTTGGGACCCACTCAAGGACATGGCCGGCGTGATGGAGGGCTTTTCGCGGCTCCTCCAGCGCGTGGGCGTGCCCAACCCGGCGCTCGTGCTCGCGGGCCCCGACGTCAAGGCCGTAGCGGACGATCCGGAAGGTGCGGCCATCTTCGAGGACGTCGTCGCCCGCTGGCGCGAGCTTCCCGAGCCGATTCGCGAGCACATCCACCTCGCCAACCTGCCGACGGAAGACGTGCAGGAGAACGCCGCCATCGTGAACGCGCTCCAGCGCCACGCCTCCGTGGTGGTGCAGAAGAGCCTGAAGGAGGGATTCGGACTCACCGTGACGGAGGCCATGTGGAAGGGTCGGCCCGTCGTCGCAAGTGCCATCGGCGGCATCCAGGACCAGATCCAGGACGGCCTTTCCGGCATTCTGCTCCGGGACCCGACCGATCTCGACGCCCTCGCCGACGCATTGCAGGAGCTGCTTGCCGACCCTGCCCGCGCAGCCAAGATCGGTGATGCCGCACGAGAACAGGTGCGAGAGAAATTCCTCGGGATTGGCCACCTGCTCAAGTACGCACGGCTCTTCGAGGAGATCGAGGCGGAGTAGCGCAGAAGGGTTAGCTGGCAGCTGCAGGCCTTGCGACCGGGGCCGATGGCGGGCTCGGTCGGGTCCGGTGATGAGTCGGCTTGGCCGCAGCGGCAAGGAAGCGATCCGCCCAGTGCGCCGCGTCCGAAGCCCGCTCCCGTGCTCGAAGGGCGGACATCCGAGCACGTCGCTCTTTCGACCCGATGTCGAGGGCGGCGTCCAGCGCGTCTGCAGTGGCCTCCGTGTCGTAGGGATTCACGAGCAAGGCTTCCCGCATCGTCTCTGCCGCACCCGCTGTGCGTGACAGCACCAACACGCCAGGATCATCCACCTGGCAGGCGACGAACTCCTTCGCCACCAGGTTCATGCCGTCGCGTAGCGGAGTCGCCAGGCCGATATCCGCGTCTCGGTAGAGGGCGCATAGCCCATCATGGGAAAGGTCACTCGTCATGTAGCCGACGGGCAGCCAACCAGAAGTACCGAAGCGCCCATTCACCCGGCCGACGAGCCCGTCCACCTCGCTCTTCAACTCCGCGTGGTCCCCGCATGCGTCGGCCGCCGGAGCCACGACCTGGAGCAGGGAGACCTTCTCACGCCAACGAGGGTGGCGCTCGAGGAGGAGGTCGAAGGCACGCAGCCTCTCCGGAACGCCGGTGGTCGGGGCGAGACGATCGACGGCAAAGAGGATGCGCTCCTGACGCGCGGCTTCGCGCGGTGCTGCCCGCGCCGACGCTTCGTACCAGGACCAGTCGATGCCCATGGGAAAGACACCGACCCGCGCCTCGCCGCGGCCGGATCGCAGGACTCGCCACTCCGGCAGCACGTCGATCCCGCCTGCTGCGCGCGCGCAGTCGAGGAAGTTGTGCACGTGGCGTTCGGTCTGGAAGCCGACCAGATCGCAAGCAGCCAGACTGCGCAGCAGATCCTCGCCATGAGCGAGGGTTTCGAATACGTCGAGCGGCGGAAACGGCGTGTGGAGGAAGAAGTTGATCCGCGCGTCGGGGCGATACTCGCGCAGATGGTACGGCGCGCGCAGCAGGTGATGGCCGTGGAGCCAGATCGCCTCTACTTCGGAAGCCACGGCCGCCGCGCTCGAAGCGAAGCGCTCATTGACCTCGTCATAGGCCGCCCAGTCGGCCTGATGGAAGCCCAGGTGTCCCGGCATGGAGTGCAACAGCGGCCAAAGCGAGCCCGCGGAGAAACCGCAGTGCCATCCATGGGTGTCCAGGTCGCCAAGCTCCACGGCTTCCGCGCGATACGGAGCGCCGGGAACCACAGCCGGCTCTACGCCGGCGCCCGGCCAGCCCGGCCAGCCCAGCCAGACCCCGCCGCGCTTTCGGAATACCGAACCGAGAGCGGCGTGGAGGCCGCGCAGGGTGGGCGGCCCCGCATCGCCCGCGTCTCTCGAGGCTGGAGCCTCGGGCAAGAGGTCCGTCACGATCGCAATCGGCCCCGCCGGGTCGAACAGCACATTCGCGTCGGCCATCACTCCCCCCTCCTCGACCCCTAGAGTGAGCTGAGTCTAAAAGGTCTAGACACCTTTGATCTGAAACGAGTGAGGGCCAAACGCCCATCCGTTCTAAGTTGTGGTTACGACACAACAACTTGGGAGGATGTGCGATGACCCTCGACGACAGGGTACACGCTCTTCGG